>CAIUOO010000199.1 GCA_903900795.1 uncultured Gemmatimonadota bacterium
GGCGGCCCGCATGTTCGTCGCTGACGACGTACTGCACGCCGTGCAGGCCGCGCGCCTGCAGATCGCGAAAGACGGCACTCCAGCTCAGCGTGCGTTCGGCGTTGCCGAGCCAGCAGCCGAGATACTCGCGGTAGCCATCGGTGCGAATGCCGATCACCCACAGGGCGGCGGTGGACAGCACCTGACCTTCGCGCCGGATACGCGCATAGTGCGCGTCGACGATCAGGTACGGCATCGCCTGCGCATCGAGCCGGCGCGCCCGCCACGCCGCCAGCGTGACATCCAGGCATTTCATGGCGCTGCTGACGAGCGACGCGCTCACCGTCTCGCCGCAGAGCGTCTCGACCACCTGGCGGACTTTGCGCGTCGAGACGCCCTGCAGATAATACTCGGCCGAGAGCGCGATCAGCGCTTGCTCGTGCCGTGCGTAGCGCTGGAACACGGGGGGCTGGAATAGGGCGTCCCGGTCCCGCGGCACACGGAGCGCCAGCGTGCCGACCCGCGTCATCAGCGTGCGAGGCCGCGTCCCGTTGCGGACGCCGCCGCGTCCGGCCTCACGATCATAGGGCGCGACCCCGATGAACCGCGTGAACTCGGCCTCCCGCCGCTCTTGCATCACCGTTTCGACCATCGCCGGGCGGGCGTCGATCTCGGCACCGCTATGCGGACGGAACGCAGCGGGGAGGGCCGGCACGGCCCGGCCGGATTGATCCAACAGGCGCTTGGGACTACCATCTACGGGAACGGTCATCGGACATCCTCTGGGATCGCGGCGCGTCAACGCCGCTGGTGTGTGTTGGCACCCAGAAGATGCACGGTGGCCGTTTCACTTTCACGACCCCCGTGCTGAATTCACACATTTATGCGCACACGACCCCACACTCGCCAGCTAAATGGATACCCCGAACCAATTTCATGTGGGCCGCCCAAACTTGGGAAACAGGGAGCGATTTCTCGAACGAGTCAACGAGATTCTGGATCGTAGATGGTTGACGAACCACGGGCCAGTGGTGCAGGAGTTCGAGACCAAGGTAGCCGACTTTCTTGGAGTCAAGCATGCAATTGCGATGTGCAACGCCACGGCAGCCATCGAAATCGCATGCCGCGCTCTTGGCCTCAAAGGCGAGGTGATCGTTCCCAGCTATACCTTTGTCGCCACGCCCCATGCCTTGCAGTGGCAGGAGATAACACCCGTTTTTTGCGACATGGATCCAGTGACGCACAATATCGATCCGTCCAAGATAGAGAGGCTCATTACGCCGAGGACAACCGGGATCATCGGCGTCCATGTGTGGGGCAGGGGATGCAAAACAGAGGCAATCGAGGAAATCGCATCGCGTCGAAATCTAAAGGTAATGTACGATGCTTCGCATGGCTTCGGGTGTTCCAAGGGGGGGCGGATGATCGGTACATTTGGCGAATGCGAGGTCTTCAGCTTCCATGCGACGAAGTTCATCAATTGCCTGGAAGGCGGAGTCGTTGCACTGAACAACGATGATCTGGCCTACCGCATTCGGATGATGACGAACTTTGGCTTTACTGGCTACGATCATGTGGAGTATCTCGGCATCAATGGGAAGATGAATGAAATCTCTGCGGCCATGGGGTTAACCAACCTGGAGGCGATGGACGACATCATCGCGGTGAACCGCCAGAACTACGAGGCATATCGATCTGGGTTGATTGACGTGCCCGGAATCTCCGTAATCAACTACGATCCCGCCGAGCGGAACAATTACCAGTATGTCGTGATTGAAGTGGACCCGGAGGGGTGCCCCGGCAGCCGCGATGATATTGTCGAAGCTTTGCATGCGGAAAACATACTTGCCAGAAAATACTTTTGGCCCGGTTGTCACAACATGGAACCGTATCGCTCCCTGCAGCCGAACGCTGGACTTCTCTTGCCCGAAACCGAACGCGTTGCCGCCTGCGTCATTGTGTTACCGACGGGGCAGGCGGTAGCGGAAGAGGCGGTCAGTCGAATCTGCGAGATAATTCGCAGAGCGGCGATGGCAAGACGTCGGACGGCAC
>CAIUOO010000200.1 GCA_903900795.1 uncultured Gemmatimonadota bacterium
GCGCAGTTCGATGTGGTGAAGAACAAGGGCACCCGCGTCGAGAACTCCGTCAACAACGTGCGCGACGCCCTGGTGGAAGGCGCGGTGCTCACGGTGCTGGTGGTGTTCCTGTTCCTGAACTCGTGGCGCTCCACCGTGATCACTGGTCTGGCGTTGCCGGTGTCGGTGCTGGCCAGCTTCGTGGCGGTGTGGGCCTTTGGCTTCACGCTGAATACCATGTCGCTGCTCGGTCTCTCGCTGGCGATCGGTATCCTGATCGACGACGCCATCGTGGTGCGAGAAAACATCGTGCGACACGTGGAAATGGGGAAAGACCATTACACAGCGGCGCGTGAAGGCACCGATGAGATCGGCCTCGCCGTGGCCGCGACGACGTTCTCGATCATCGCCGTGTTCATTCCGATTGCGTTCCTGGAGGGCGAGTCTGGGCAGTGGTTCAAGCCGTTCGCGCTCACCATTGCCTGTTCGGTGCTCGTGTCGTTGTTCGTGTCGTTCTCGCTCGATCCCATGCTGTCGGCCTACTGGCCCGACCCGCACGAGGAAGAGCATGAGAAGTGGTGGATCACCAGGAAGCTCGACACGTTCAACAGGTGGTTTGACGGACTCGCCAACAATTACCGCAAGCTGATCGGCTGGGCGCTGGACCACCCGAAGTCGATGGTGCTGCTGGCTGTCGGCAGCTTCGCGCTGGCCATCGCGATGCCGGCGGCGGGGCTGGTCGGCGGCGGGTTCTTCCCGCTCGAAGACAACGCCGAAGTGCAGATGACGATCGAGACCCCACCGGGGGCCAACCTCGACTATCTGCGCCAGAAGGTGAACGAGACGTACGCGATTACGTCGAAGTATCCGGAAGTCACGTACTCGTTTGTGACGGCCGGCGGTGCCAGTGGCGCGGTCGACATGGCGAGCGTGTATCTGAAGCTCAAGACCAAGGGCGATCGGTTGAAGGCCGGACAGCGCGACGCCGAAACGCTCGCGGCCGCGATTCGCGAAGATGTGAAGCGCGTCGGTGGCAGCCTGATCTCGGTGTTCACGAACGACTTTGCCGGTCAGGAAAAGCAGATCTCCATCGAGCTGCGCGGTACCGACAAGGCGGCGCTGCAGGTCGTGGCCGACCAGTACCTCACGGCGCTCAAGACCACGCCCGGCGCGGTCGACGTCGGCCTCAGCACCAAGGGGCAGAAGCCGGAACTCACGGTCCAGGTGGACCGCGCGCTGGCGGCGTCGCTGGGCTTGAGTGTGGGGCAGGTCGCCCAGGCCATCCGCCCGGCGTTCGCCGGTCTGGATGCCGGTGATTGGGTCGATCCGACCAACCAGACGCGCAAGGTGATGGTACGCCTGGCGCCGGAAGCCCGCGCCCGCGGCGTCGACCTCGCGCAGCTGCCGATCGCCCTCGGTCAGGGCGCGAACGCGCAGCTCGTGCCGCTGCAGCAGGTGGCGCGCATCAAGAGCGAACTCGGTCCGGCCATCGTGAACCACCTCGATCGCGACAACGTGATCAAGGTGCAGGGCAACATCGCCGGCCGTTCACTCACCGAGGTGATGGGTGACTTCGAGAAGAAGACCGGCGGCATCCAGTTACCCGCCGGTGTGAAGCTGTCGAGTGGTGGTCAGGTGGAGCAGCAGAACGAGGTCTTCGGCAGCATCTTCATCGCGCTCGGGGTCGCGGTGGCGTTGATGTATCTCATTCTGGTCGTGCAGTTCGGTTCGTTCCTCGATCCGATCGCCATTCTGATCTCGCTGCCGCTGTCGCTGATCGGCGTGATGGGCGCCCTCGCGATCACCGGCAACACGATCAACCTGATGAGCCTCATCGGTGTGATCCTGCTGTGCGGCATCGTGGCCAAGAATGCGATCCTGCTGGTGGATTTCGCGAAGTGGGCCCGTGAGAAGAACGGCATGCCGCTGCGCGAAGCGCTCATCGAGGCCGGCGCGATTCGCCTGCGTCCCATCCTCATGACGACCTTCGCGCTGATTGCCGGCATGATCCCGGTGGCCATGGGTCGCGGGGAAGGTGCCCAGTTCCGCGCCCCGCTCGGCGTCGCCGTCATCGGGGGCGTGATCACCTCCACGGTGCTCACCCTCCTCGTGATCCCGACCTTCTACGAGATCTTCGACAACATGCGGACGTGGTTCTCCCGCCGGGTCGGACTTACGCCGCCACACACGGGACAATTCCGCACCTTCGAATTGCCCGTGGCCGAGGCCGGTGACTGATGTAGTCGATTACATTGGCGGAGTATGATTCCGCCGATGTCTCCGATTCTGGTCGCGACCACGCTCGCCCCCGCGCTGCTGCTGCTGCGGGTGGCGAGCGTTGTGCTGTCAGCCGCGACGGATTTCGGCGCCATCGTGGCGGCGATCGATGTCATGCAGTGGCTCGACGCCGTCAGCGACAGCTTCTGGACCTATGTGATTCTGGGCGCGTCGGCGATCGTGACCGAAGAGCTCTCGCCCATTTTCGGCGGCATCGCCGCGCACGAAGGCGAACTGCGGGTGCTCCGGGTGATCCTGTCGATTACCCTGGGCGGTTGGGTGGCGACCACCCTGCTGTACGCGCTGGGGCGCTGGAAATGGGAGGTAATCCGCCGTCGCTTCCCGCGGGTACGCGCCACCGGCACCGTCGCCTTGCGCGTGGTCCGGCGGAACCAGCTCACGGCTTCGCTGCTGGTGCGTTTCGCCTTCGGCCTGCGGATCGTACTGCCGATGGCCTGCGGTGCGGCCAAAGTGCCGCTGTACATCTTCCTGCCGCTGTCACTCATCGGCTCAGCCCTCTGGACCGTCGTGTTCACCGCGATCGGCTACGCCGCCGGTGAGGCCGCCGTGCAAACCCTCGGGCACCTCGACCGGGCCGGGGAAATTGTCGGCGCCGTTGTGGTGTTCGGCGCCGTGCTGGGCTTCGTGCGCTGGCAGCGCACCCGCCGCGAACGGAAAGCGGCGCGACGCAACACGCAGTAGCGCGCTGGCCACGCGCCCGCTACGCGGCCGCTACGCGATCGCCGCCGCGGCGCGCAGCTCCGCCCACGCGGTTTCCACGTGGCTCCGGTCGGTGCGGATGTTCCCGATGGCGAGTCGCAGGGTGTACTTCCCGTTCAACTTCGTGTGCGACAAATAGGCCCGACCGTCGGCGTTCACGCGCTCCATCATGGCCGCGTTGATCCGTGCGATATCCGGCTCGCTCATGCCCGCCGGCGCGTAACGGAAGCACACCAGCGACATCGTGACCGGTGCCATCAGCTCCCAGCCACCGCCCTCGAAGTGCACCATACCCGCAAAGTCGCGCGCGAGGTCGCAGTGAAAGCGAATGCGCTCGGCGATCCCTTCGGCGCCGTACGCACGCATCACCATCCACAGCTTCAGTGAGCGGAACCGACGCCCGAGCTGAATGCCGTAGTCCATCAGGTTCACCGTTTCGCCGCCGGTCGTGCTCGTGATCAGAAACTCGGGCAGCAGGGCAAAGGCACGCCGCAGCGCGTCGGGATGCTTGGTGTAGATCACGGAGCAATCCATCGGCGTGAACAGCCACTTGTGCGGATTGACCACGAACGAGTCGGCGTCGTCGGTGCCATCCATGAGGTGCCGCATCTCGGGCACGATCGCGGTGACGCCACCGTACGCCGCGTCGACGTGCACCCAGCAGCCGTGCGCGCGGGCA
>CAIUOO010000201.1 GCA_903900795.1 uncultured Gemmatimonadota bacterium
AGTCCCGAGTTGCCCGCGCACCGGCGCAGGGCCGACCGGACTCACGACCCGAAACTTGAACTCAATACCCATCACTCACGTGAGTCTTGCGTGGCGAGTCGAAGTTGGGAGTCCCGAGTTGCCCGCGCACCGGCGCAGGGCCGACCGGACTCACGACCCGAAACTTGAACTCAATACCCATCACTCACGTGAGTCTTGCGTGGCGAGTCGAAGTTGGAAGTCTTGGGTTGAACCATGGCTACTTCGCGACCATCCCCGCACATGACGCCGGCAGCGGCCCGTCGGCGAGCCCGAACTGTGCCAGCACCACCTGCGCCGCTTTCCCGTCTGCCCCCGGCGTGAGCACGAACATCGTCGCGTAGCTCGCGTCGCAGATATCGGGGAGTTTGGGCCCACCGAGCGCCGTCACGATCGCTGGCACCGTATTGCTGTGGCCGACCACGAGCACCACGCCCGTCGCCTTACGCACCGCCGCTGCCACATCGGCGATGTGCGTCGCGCCACCGATGGCGATCACCGTCGGCACCACCCCGGTCTTCGCTGACACCACCGCCGCCGTTTCCCCCGTGCGCTTGAGCGACGACACGATGATCGCGGTCGGCGTGCTCATCGCCATCGCGTCAGCCAACGCCTGTGCGCGCGCCTTTCCAGGCTCGCTCAGCGACGGATCACTGCCGCCCTCCGTCGCCTTCTCTCCATGACGGACCAGCACCACGAGCGACGGCTGCGCGGGTAGCACGCGCGGGGCAAACGCCATCGTCGCCAACAGGACACCCAGCATGCCGACCGCAACCGCGCTCCACGACGATCTCGTTTGCATTCTGCTCCTCGATGCGCCGGCGGCGCGTAGTATGTTCTCCGCGCCGGCAACCACGCGGCACCCGTCTCCCGTGAATGTACCTGTTCGCCGGAACCGACAGAATGCCGGGCGCGCCCGCGCGCCCCATACCTTGACGACCGGAGCCGTACCCGCCCTTTTCAACCCATGCGTACTTCCTTTTGCCAATTGGCCTCGGCGCTCATCGCGCTGACGCCCGCCACGCTGACGCCCGCCACGCTGCTGGCCCAGCCAAGCACGTCGATCACGCCGAAAGAGACCGCGGCGCGGCGCGACGCCATCGCCACTCGCATCGACAACGGCGTCGTGATCGCCTTCGGCGGACGCGCGCTGGTACACGACTTCAGCACGTTCTATCAGCTGCCCGCCTTCCGGTATCTCACCGAGCTCAATGAGCCCGATGCGGCGCTGGTCATGGTGGTGCGCAACAAGCGCGCGCAGAGCACGCTGTTTCTTACGCCGCTCGACGCGCGCACCGCCTTTTACTACGGGGTGCGCGTGGACTCCACGACCAGCATGGCCACCCACGGCATGCCGGGACGCTCGTCGGCAGCGCTGCCGGCCTACCTCGATTCGCTCGCCGCCACGGGGTTGCCCTTCTACCACGTCCCCGACGTGGAAACGATGGACTTTGCGCGCAACGATACGCTCACGCGCGGTCAGGAAGCCCTCAAGGGACTCGCCAAGCGCTTCCCCACGCTGACGGTTCGCAACGGCATGCCGCTCGTGCTGCAGGTGCGCGCGAAGAAGTCTGAGGCCGAGATGGCGCTCATCCGCCAGGCCGCCGAAATCAGCGCCGAAGGACATCGTGCGGCGATGCTCACTGCGAACCCGACCCATGAATACGAGCTGCGCGCCACGCTCGAGTACGAGTTCACCCGGCGCGGGGCCGAACGTCCTGCCTACGGATCGATCGTCGGCGCCGGTGTCAACGGCACCACGCTCCACTACATGAAGGCCAGTGATCCGGCAAAGCCCGGCGACCTCGTCGTAATGGACGCCGCGGCCGAATATCGCGGCTACGCGGCGGACATCACCCGCACGATTCCCGTGAGTGGCACCTACACCGCGGCACAGCGTCAGCTGTACCAGCTGGTGCGCGATGCGCAGGACATCGCCGAGCGCTTCTCCAAGCCTGGCATGAGTGTGCGGGCCGCCACCGATTCGTCAGTCGCACTGCGTGCGCGTGGACTGGCCGCGCTCGGGCTCGTGGAGAGTGTGGACGCGTCGTTCGATCCGCCCTGGAACGTGAATTGCGCCACCAGCCCGGCGCAGTGTCGTCAATCGAACCTGTGGATGATTCACGGCATCACACACGGCATCGGTCTCGCGGTGCACGACCCGATGCAGGACAATGGGCCTGACGCCAAGTTCGCCGTCGGTGATGCGTTCACGATCGAGCCCGGCATTTACGTGAGCACCAAGGCGCTCGACGTGTTGCCCAATACACCGAAAAATCGCGCCTTTATCGCGAAGGTACGCAGCGCCGTACTCAAGTATCAGAACACCGGCGTCCGCATCGAAGACGATTACATCATCACCGGCAAGGGACTCGAGCGCATCTCGCTGGTACCGCGCGAGATGGACGAAATCGAAGCGCTGATGAAACGGCGCGCCAAGATTCAGCCGTAGCGACTCAGGGGCGGCGATCTGGTGCAGCATACGGATAGCCGCCCTTGAGCAATGCGCGCAGCCGGCGGTCGTGTCCGTAAATGTCGTCATGAAATGCCACGGAACCGTCGTCCCGCGCCACCACCGTGGCGTAGACCACATGCACCGGCACCGGGGCCGTGAGCATCACCTGCAACGGCGTCGCGCGGTGCATCTCTGCTGCGATCCGCGTCGAATCCCACCCCGGCTGATCACGCAACAGCAGCGCGGCGAGCGCCGCGGGTTGGGAGAGGCGGATGCAACCATGACTGAAGTCTCGCCGCGCTTCCCCGAACAACGCCTGCGCCGGTGTGTCGTGCATGTACACGTTGAATGCATTCGGGAAAATGAATTTCACGCCGCCGAGCGCATTCTGCGCGCCCGGGCGCTGACGAATGCGCGCGCGGCCCGCCGACACCGCGTCCAACGCGCCAGAGGTGGTCGGGATCACCTGCTCATTCGAGCCCACGATCTCGAACTCATTGCGCGTGAGATAGTCGACATGCTTCCGCGCCTTCGGTAGCACCTCCGTGCGGGCGATACTGGGCGGCACGTCCCAGTACGGCGAGAACATCAGGTACCGCACGGCGCCGCTGAACACCGGCGTCTTATGATCGTACGCCTTGCCGACGACCACGTTCATGCGCAGCACATCGCGCTCGTTCACGGAGCGAAACGCATACAGTTCGAAGGCGGGAATATTGACGATGATCGGCGGCACCGCGAACCGGTGCGGCAGCCATCGCCATCGTTCGAGCGTCGTGGTGATCTGCAGGACGCGGGCATCCAGTCGGCGACGCAACGTCCCCATGCTTTCCGGCGTGCCTCGTGTTCGGGTGGTATCCCGGAGCACCTGCCGCAATTGCACGGTATCGGAGACCAACGCGCGATTGCGCACAAGCGCATCGACAAGCAGGCGGTACTGCTGGTACGGTGGCTCGGCGGCGTCGAAGTGCGATGCCGCATCCGTCGTGCCGGACAGGGCCAGCAGTGCCTCCGGCGCGCCCCAAGGTTCGTGCGGAAACCGCAGATCGGCGTGCGCGACGCGCGCCGACACGCGGCCGTATTGCAGCGAGTGCAGCGATCGCAGCACGGCCGTGCTCAACATGACGTCGAAGGCGACGACCCTGTCGTCCGTGGCTGGCGGCGCGCCGGCGCTGAGCAGGCGCACCAGCTCCCCAAGGCGCTCGGCATCGTAGTCCGACGGTTCGAGACCGCGACGATCGATCTGCGCCAATTCGACAATGCTGGAAAGCGCCGACCGCGTTGGTTGCCCGCCTCGCGTCCACAATGGCGTCCAGCCGTTCGCCGCATAGACGGTGCGCAGATCGGCCGCGACATC
Source organism: uncultured Gemmatimonadota bacterium (assembly GCA_903900795.1). Lineage (GTDB taxonomy): Bacteria > Gemmatimonadota > Gemmatimonadetes > Gemmatimonadales > Gemmatimonadaceae > Gemmatimonas. The sequence goes on from CAIUOO010000201.1 coordinate 3,831, forward strand.
GGAAAGCTGTGGCCAACGCTGCGGGGCGTGCCGATTCGCCAACACAATCCGCTGCAATGCCTCGCCGAAGGGCGTGGTGGGAGCGAGTTGCGCGTCCAGGCGGCATGGCTGGACGACGACGCGTGTTACCAACAGCGCGACCAACACGAGACGAACGAGAAGCAGGTTCACCGCTGAAACGTGGTCGACGGCGTGAATCGTCGCAGTCGTGGAATCCCCGACGGCACAGCCTCTCGATAGGGCCCGTCGCCGACCAGGCGCGCTGGCCACCGGCCTCACCTTCACCTACCTTACAAGGGCATCCCTCGTGTATGCCATTCGGCCAACGGAGACCGATGAAGTCCGGAAGATCTGGTCAGCTGCGCACGCCGTTCCGACGCATCACGCTGATCACGCTGGTCGGCATTGCCAGCGCGTGTGGAGGCGATGCGGCAACCGATGGGTCCCCGGGCAGCGCCGCCGCCAACGGTACCTTCTCCCGCATTCAGCGCGACATTCTCGATCCGTCGTGTGTCTCCTGTCATCGCACCGGCGATGCCAATGCGCGGCAGTCTCGGCTCGTACTCACCAGCGATTCCGCCTACCAGCAGCTCGTCGGCATCGCCTCGGTCCAGCAGATCGCGCGGTCTGATGGAGTCGCCCGCGTGAAGCCGTTTCGCGCCGACAGCTCGCTGCTCTATCACAAGCTGGCGTGGGTTCCCGGCCACCACAGCCGCGACTACGGGCAGCTCATGCCAATGGGGACCACCAAAGGCGTCACCGCCGGCCAGCTCGAGTACGTCCGTCGGTGGATCGAAGCCGGAGCGCCGCGCAACGGACATGTGGTCGACACCGCGGTGCTCGCTGACGTCCGCCTGCAGTCCGCGAGCTTCACGCCGCTCGGTGCCCCGACCGCCGCGGGGCTGCAGCTCAAGGTCGACAGCTTCGCCGTGTCCCCCGGTTCGGAGCGTGAGCTGTTCGTGTACCGCCGCGTCGGCAACGCCAGCGACTTGTACGTGACACGCATTCAGTCGCGCATGCGTCCGGGCAGCCATCATCTGCTGCTCTATACCTTCGACGAGAGCCGTACCACGTTCCCCTGCAATCTGCGCCCGCCTGCCAACACGGTACGCGACATCCGCAACGCCAATGGGACGGTCAACATCGTCAACTCGCTACCGATGGCCTGTCACGTGTTCTTTGCGGGCGCGATGACACAGGACTTCGACTACCGGTTCCCCCCCGGCGTCGCGCTGCGCTTGCCGGCGAATGCCGCGCTCGATTTCAACGTGCACTACGTGAATCGTTCGCCCATCGATCTGCCGGGCGAGGCGTTCGCCAACCTGTACACGTCTGACCGTTCGCAGGTGCAGACGGTGGCCCGCACCCTCAATCTCGCCAACACCAGCTTCTCACTGCCGCCCAAACAGCGCACCACCGTGCGCACGGTGTTTCCGATGTCGGTGCGTACGACCGTCCTGGGCCTCACGTCGCACATGCACTCGATGGGCGAGCGCTACGAAATCCGCGTGCGCCGAGCCAATGGCACCGAAACCACGGTCTACGTGAACACCGACTGGGAGCACCCGGACTTCACGAACTTCGACACGCCGATCGTGCTGCAGCCCGGCGATGCGCTCGTCTCGGTGGTCACCTGGAACAACGTCACGGACCGCACCATCGGCTTCGGCCTGCTCTCCAGCGACGAGATGAACATCATCTTCGGCTACGCCTACTGAGCCCCGCCGCATCGACCCGCGCTACAACGCGCTACATCGCGTTGCCCGATGCCTTGATGAGGTAATACGACTCCTGGCGCGGCCGGAAGAAGCGAAAGCCCTGCTCCGTCAGAAATGCGTCGTCTTCCATCATCACGAACAGCTTCTTGCCGTTCCATTCGGGAATCGGCGTGGCGGTGTTGAGTTCGATGGAGATGTACGAGCCCAGTCGCAGTCGGGAGTTCTGCGCCGTGGTGTCACTGCGCAGCGGGCTACGGAAATCGATCGACGCGCCCAGTCCGTGCCCCTGCGTCCCGATGGGATGCGAGTACACCATCGCTTCGATGCCCCGCTGCTTCATTTCAACCATCGTGTTCGTGAACACCGACCCGCCGGTTGCGCCCGGCCGCGCGTGACGCAGCATGACCGCATCCTGCAGGGTGTTGGTGTTCGCCATCGCGCGCTTGAAACTCTCCGGTACATCACGCTCACCGGGCTTGAGCACGTAGGCCATTTTCTGCCAATCGGTATCGAAGCCCATGTAGCTGATGCCAAAGTCCACGTGCACGACGTCACCATGGCGAATCACCGTGCTCTCCGGCGCCACGGCCAGAAAACCTCGTGACGTCGCGATGTCCTCGCCCGTGCGCTGCACGCGGAGATCGGGCTGGAACCACGTGCGCACTCCGGCCGCCCCCAGCATGTCGAACAGCGCACGGCGCACATCGCCCACCGTGGTGCGATTCGGCGTGATCACCGCATTCGACAGCGCCCGCTTCACGATCGCCTCGGTGACGGACACCGCCGCGCGGTAGTGCTCCGCCTCCTCCGGCAGCCTGGTGTCGAGGTACTCCTCAATGAGATCACTCGCACTCACAAACGTTTTTTCGGCGTCCGGCCCCAGCGTTTCGGCCAGAAAGCGATACGCGTCGTAGCCCAATGACCGCGTCTGCCCGCGGCGGCCACGAATGCCGAGCCCCACCGTGGCTGGCGTGTATTGCTGATACAGATCGCGCAGGGTGGTGGCCGGTGGGCGTGGCTCCGTGAACGGCGCGTCGAAGAATCGCGCCAGATTCTCCTCGGTGTACCCCGTGATGGCGAACTTCTTGAGCCCCTGCTCGCCGGCGTCGATGAACACGAAGAAATCGCGATTGCCCGTGTAGGGGCGCGGCGGGGCGACGTACTGCGAGAGCGGGTCATCGTGGAATTCCTCGTTCACCACGATCCACATGCCGATCTTGTGGCGCCGCATCATCGGCAGCAGCAGCGCATGACGCTTGGTGAGCCAGTCTTCGCGCAGGGTGATCTGCTGCGACCACGGCAGCAGCGCCGCCGCCTCCGGCACGGCGTACGGCTGGGCTGCCTGCCCCTGCACAACGGAAGGAAGTGCGACCGCGAGCATCGCCGCCGCCAGAGTTGCCGTAGTCAGACGTTTCATAAGTCGTATGCGAGTGAGGATGACCGAGCCCACAGAACATAGAGATCCAACGACACCAGCAACAGGACCAGCAACAGCAACTCCAACGGCAACTCCAACAGCAACGACAACAGCCAGAACACGGAGATCACGGATGCTACGGAAACAACACAGATAAGCCAAAAACGCTGTTGGATTATCTGTGTTTTTTCTGTGCAGATCCGTGGCCTCCGTGTTCTGGCAGTTGCCGTTGCCGTTGCTGTTGCCGATGCCGGCCGTTCCGCAGCCCGCGCGTTCACACCCCCGCCGCCAGCCGCTCCTGCAGCCGACGCTTCACGCCCGGCCAGTCCACGTCGGTGATGCCGTAGTACACACTGTCGCGCACGTAGCCGTCGCGCACCACCATGTGTCGCCGCAACACCCCTTCGCGGATCGCGCCGAGCTTCTCGAGCGCCCGCTGCGATTGCGTGTTGCGCAGATCGGTCTTGAACTGCACGCGCACCGCACCCAGCACCTCGAACAGCTGCACCATCTGCAGGTACTTCGCTTCGGTGTTCGCCATCGTCCCCTGCGCCGCCGGCGAGAGCCACGTGCCGCCGATCTCCACGCGATGGTGCGGGCGCGA
>CAIUOO010000202.1 GCA_903900795.1 uncultured Gemmatimonadota bacterium
ATGCTAGCGGACAAGGGTACCCTGCGGCGGACGGTAGGGGACCAGCGGCTGCTCCAGCTGCTTGGGGTAGTCCTTGCGCAGTGGATGTCCCGAAAAGCCTTCATACAGCAGAATGGGGCGCAGGTCGGCGTTGCCGCGGAACACGATGCCGTACATGTCGTGGCACTCACGTTCCATGTACCCGGCCGATCCGAATAGCGACGTCAGCGTATCGACCGTGGGATCGACGGCACTGACGCGCGTCTTCAGGCGCACGCGCACCTTGTGCGTGGTCGAGTAGAAATGGTGCACGACTTCAAACCGCAGCGCGTCATCGGGCCAGTCCACCGCGGTGACATCGAGGAACAGGTCGAAGGCGAACTCCGACTTGAGGCGCGTGGCCACGGCCAGGAGCGCGGCGGGCTCGAGTTGCAGCACCAGCACGCCATGCTGCACGCCGAGCGAGGTGACACCGGTGTGCGGCGCGAGTTGCTGCGCCACGAGATCGAGAATCGGCGTGGTCACGGTCAGAACGACTCGTTGACGATGAGATGCTTGCCGTTCGCGATCTTTTCCTGCAATTGCATGATGCCGTCGATCACCATCTCGGGGCGCGGCGGACATCCCGGCACGTACACGTCCACCGGGATGATACGATCGATGCCGGGCAGCGACGCGTAGTTCTGATAGAAGCCGCCCGAGGTCGCGCACACGCCGAAGGCCATGACCCACTTCGGCTCACACATCTGCTCGTACACCTTGAGCAGAATCGGCGCCTGCTTCTGCGTGACCGTCCCGACCACCATGAGCAGGTCGGCCTGTCGGGGCGAGAAGCGAGGCAGGGCGGCGCCGAATCGGTCGGTGTCGTAGGCCGAGGCGCTGACGGCCATGAACTCCATGGCACAGCAGGCGGTCACGAACGGATACGGAAAGAGCGAGAACTTGCGCGCCCAGCCGACCAGTTCGTCCTTCCGCGTGGTGAGGTACTCGAACGACGCCGATTTGGTGTGCGTGGGCGTCTGCGTGGATGCGGCCGGGGCGCCAAGAGCGTCCACGATGGGAAGCGGTTTGCCGTACATGATTACTCCGTCACCGCTTCCAGAATGCGCGCCTTGTAGACGTACAAGAGGCTGATGACCAGCAGAAAGATGAACAGCGCCAACGTGAACATCAGAAACCCCGAGAGCGGCCGGGCGCCCAGCGCCCAGATGAACAGGAACATCGTTTCGAGGTCGAACAGGATGAAAATGATCGCCACCGCGTAATACTTGATGGGCACGGCCTTCACATTCACGATATCCACGGGCGTCGCGCCGCATTCGAACGGCTCGAACTTGGTGCTCGTCATCGCCGGCTTGGGACCGAGCCACGCGTTCAGCGTGAGCACGAGGCCCAGAAATCCGACGATCGCCAGCAGATACAGGAGGAAAGTGACGTAGGGGCTCATCGCCCTGAAGCTAGCGCGGTAGCACTCGTTGCGCCTAGTGCGCCCATCGGGAGCTCGGCCGAACCGCCTACGCCGCGCCCAGTACCGCCGCGCCCACGGCCGTGAGCAGCAGATCCGCCGTGAACGGCTTGGCCAGAAAGTGCGAGGCGCCCTCGCGCAGCGCGTTCTGGCGTTGCGCCGAGGTGGCCAGTCCACTCACGGCCACGAAACGCATTGCCGGATCGATCGCCCGAATTGCCCGAATCGCCTCGATCCCGTCCATGACTGGCATCATCAGGTCGGTAATGACCAGCTGGATCTCGCCTCGGTGCGCGGCGAATCGTGCCACACCCTCGGCTCCATTGCTGGCCACGAGCACGTGGTAGCCGGCTCGCTCGAGGGTCACCGTCAGGAGACGACGGAGCGCGTCATCATCTTCGACCACCAGGATGCACTCGCCGGCGCCCCGCGGCATGGTGGGTACGGGCACGGGCACGGGCTGCGCCATCGACGCGGGGAGCGAAACCCGGAGGGACGTGCCGACGCCCAGGGCGCTTTCGACCTGAATGAATCCGCCGTGACTGCGCACGATCGACAGCGAGGTGGAGAGACCTAATCCGGACCCCTCGCCGATGCCCTTGGTCGTGAAGAAGGGGTCGAACACCTTGTCGAGATGGTCGGCGGCGATGCCGCATCCGGTGTCGCGCACCTCGATCTGCAGGTAGGGGCCAGCGGGGAGTTCGGGCTCCGGAATCTCGGCGGCGCGCAGCTCCGCGTGCGCGCCGCAATGGTGATGGTGCCACCGCCGGGCATCGCGTCTCGGGCATTGAGCAGCAGATTGAGCATGACCTGCTGGATCTGCGTCGAGTCGCCAGCGAACGCCCACGAGTGTTCTGGCAGTGACGTGTGGATGTGTACGCTGGCCGTGAGGCGATCGCTCACAAGCTGCCGGACATCGCGCGTGATCTCGCCGCCGCGGACGGACAAATCGGCGAGCTCCGTGAACAGCCAGAACACGGAGACCACGGATGACACGAAAACGACACGGATACGCGGGGTGTGCGACCGCGGATGGTGCCTCCCGCCGATGAGGCTGTTGCTTATCCGTGTGGGTTCCGTCCATCGGTGTGATCCGTGTTCCGGCTGTTACGGGGCTCGCCGATTGGTCCGTCCGCGGCGGCGAGATCATGCGCGATGTCCGGCAGCTTGTGAGCGATCGCCTCACGGCCAGCGTACACATCCACACGTCACTGCCAGAACACTCGTGGGCGTTCGCTGGCGACTCGACGCAGATCCAGCAGGTCATGCTCAATCTGCTGC
>CAIUOO010000203.1 GCA_903900795.1 uncultured Gemmatimonadota bacterium
GCTCAGCGGCGAACAGGCGCTGGCGGCCACGCGGAACGCGCCGCTCTCCGTCGAGCAGCGGGCCGCGGTGGATCGGCACGAGGCGGAGTTGCGGCAGTCGGTGGAGTTGGCCCGTCGCTTCGATTTCGTGGCGGGACGCACGATGCGCCTGGTGGTTGCCGGCGCCGTCTTGGTGGTGTTACTGGTGGCGGTTGGTGCGTCACGGGTGGCCGGGCATTTGAGCCGTCAGCTCAGCCGACCCCTCGACGAACTGGTGGGATGGACGGGACTGATCCGCACGGGGCGGCCCATCCCGGCGCAACCGGAGCGCCGCGGCGCCCCGGAATTCGAAGTCTTGCGAACGGGGATGCGCACCATGGCCCAGGAACTCGATACGGGACGACGACGGGCGCTCGAAGCCGAGCGTGCCGAAGCGTTCCGCGAGTCCGCCCGCCGGTTCGCGCATGAACTCAAGAATCCGCTCACGCCCATTCGGTTCGCCGTGGACCGTCTCCGCCGCAACGCCCCCGAGGAGCTGCGCGATACGGTCGAAGTGCTGGCCGAGGAAGCGGCGCGCCTGGAAACGATGGCCAAGAGCTTTGCGCAGTTCGGCCGACTCCCCGATGGACCGGCGGCTGACATCGACGTGTTGGAGCTCGTCACGCGTGTGGCACGCAGCACGGTGCCCGAACGACTGGCGGTGCAGATCAGCGCCGACGGAACACTGCCGTTGGTCCACGGCTTCCACGAACCGCTGGTCCGCGCGGTCGCCAACGTGTTGATGAACGCCGTCGACGCCTGTGGCGCGTCGGGGCAGATCGACATCGGTCTCCGCTATGCGGCGCCCTACGTCACCATCACGATCCGCGACACCGGCGGCGGCATTGCCCCCGACGCGCTGGCGCACATCTTCGATCCGTACGTCACGACGAAACCGGGCGGCACGGGGCTCGGGCTCGCCATCGCTCGGCAAACCATGGAAGCCCATCGGGGATCCATCGACGCCACGAGTACCCTCGGCGTCGGCACCACGATTTCATTACGTCTGCCGCTGCATGGGCGGGCTGATTTCACGGAGAGCTGATGACGCGTCACACGCAGGGACAACCGGACCAGACACTCGAGCGGCTGCCAAGCGGACAGCTAATCGTCGCCCCCGACGCGCCGCTGCCGCCGGGCACGATCGTCTTCACCGGCAACGGCAGCGGTGACAACGTGCGCATCAACATGAAGGGCGGCAATGTCGTGCTGACGCAGGGCACCAACACCACGACGATTCCACTCAACGACGTGGTCCCGCGCGGCCTGGTACAAATCTCCTGGGCGGTGGCGGCATCGGTGATCGCGGTGTTCATCGGCTGGCCGATCGCCCGCGCCGTGGCGCGCTACCTCGACCGTCGTGGTCGGGCCGTGCGCGCCGACAACGCGCTCGAGGCGCAACTGGCGCAGCGGTTCGATGCGATGGAGCGCAACATCGATACCGTGGCCGTGGAAATGGAACGCCTCAGTGAAGCGCAGCGCTTCACGTCGAAGTTGATGGAACAGCGCCCGGCCGCCGTCGCGGTGCCCGTCGACACGAACCGATAGGCTCGCGCCGAGATGCCCAGTGTCCTGATCGTCGACGACGAACCGAATATCCGACGCATGGTCGGCGCCCTGCTGAGCGCGGAGGGCTACGACGTGCGCGATGCCGCCAACGGGGCCGCGGGGCTCGCCCTCGCCGAAGCGAATGAGCCGGATGTGGCGCTCGTGGACCTGATGATGCCCGGTGACATGGATGGTCTGGCGTTGCTGCAAAAGCTGCGCGAGCGCCGCCCTGACGTCCCGGTCGTGATGATGAGCGGTCGCGCCGCCCTCACCGACGCGGTACGCGCCACCAAACTCGGCGCCTTCACTTTTCTCGAGAAGCCGCTCACCCCCGAGGGCGTGTTGCTGGCGCTGGCCTCGGCGTTCGAGCTTCGGCAGGCTCGGCGCGCGGCCGCCGCCCTCCGCGACGATCTTGGCATCTCGGGGGAAATGATCGGGGACTCACCGGTCTTGCAGGATGTCCGCGCGCTCATCGCACGCGTCGGCCCCACCGACGCCCGCGTGCTGATCACGGGTGAATCAGGCACCGGGAAAGAGCTCGTGGCGGCAGCGCTGCACGTGGCGAGCCCGCGCCGCGATCGCCCGTTCGTGCGGGTGAACTGTGCGGCGATTCCGCGCGACCTGGTGGAAAGCGAGATGTTCGGTCACGAGCGCGGCGCCTTCACCGGAGCCACCGACCGGCGCATCGGTCGCTTCGAAATGGCGCACACGGGAACCCTGTTTCTCGATGAAGTCGGCGACCTTGGCGCGGAGGCGCAGGCCAAACTGCTGCGCGCCATCGAGGCACGCGAGATCGAACGGGTCGGCGGCGGCAAACCGATCACGATCGACGTACGCATACTGGCCGCCACCAACAAGGATCTCGCCCGCGCCGTGGCCGACGGCAGCTTCCGCGAGGATCTGTTCTTCCGCCTGAATGTGATCCCCATACAGCTGCCGCCGCTGCGCGACCGGCCCGGCGATCTACCGGCGCTGGTGCGGCATTTCTCCGCGCGTCACCGCACCCGAACGGGGCGACCGCTGGTGCAGTGGCACGACGACGCGCTCGGGGCGCTCAGCAGCTATCGCTGGCCCGGCAACGTGCGCGAACTCGCGAACGTGGTGGAGCGACTCGCGATTCTGCATGCTGGCAGCGTGGTGGGTCGCGCCGAAGTATTGCAGGTGCTACCCACGGTGGCCACCGACCCCTTTCGTGTATCCGCGATCGACACCGCCGGACACGCGTCTGAAACGCCGTCGACGATGCCGCTCAGCGATGCCCTCGATGCCTACGAACGCCGACTCATCTCGGCCGCGCTGGCGCAGAGTGATGGCAACGTGGCGGAAGCCGCGCGACGGCTGCAGACGGACCGACCGAACCTGTACCGACGCATGCGTCGGCTGGGCTTGGCGTCGGCCGGCGAGTGACGACTCTTCCCATGCACCACCGTCGATGCGCGCCGCGTGTCTGCTCTTCACTCGCACCGACGTGCCCGTGGGGCCTGAACCTCAGCAGGAGAAACGGATGCAAGCAGCCATGACCCGACGTGGTCAGGCACGGATGGTCTTGGTGATGCTGTGGTGGTCGCTCGCGGCGATGCCGTGGACAGCGGCGCACGCCCAAGCAGCACGCGATCCCGACCAGGAACGTGCACGACGGCTTGGCGTCGTGCCGCGCGAGGTGGCGCTGGACGTCACCGCGGTGTGGAACGCCTCCGCCACGCGACGCGTCCGGGGCGACTTCGCGCTGGCGCCCACCGACACCGTGCGCGGTGACCTCGCGATACTTGGCGGCCACGCACGACTGGCCGGCGTCGTGACGGGACAGGTGGTGGTGCTCAATGGCGACGCCTCGCTGGCCGATGGCGCGCGCATCGAGCGCTCACTCACGGTCATCGGCGGGACCTTCGAATCGCCCGAGCGCCCGAATGTGGGCGGCGAGATTCGCGTGTGGAGCGCGGCGTATCGCTACCACGAGATGGGCGACACGCTGGTAGCC
>CAIUOO010000204.1 GCA_903900795.1 uncultured Gemmatimonadota bacterium
CACGTCGGTCGTCTCGGGATCCCACACCGACGTTTCGGTCATGTGCGGATTGTGCAGCTTGAACCACTGGTACAACGGCTCCGTGCGCGCGGCCTGCACGCGACGGAAGTAGTGACGCGCATGGTGCGGATGAATGCCCGAGCCCGCGCCCAGCACGAGGCTGGCGGTGCCTTCCGGCTTCACGCACGTGATACGCGCGGCCGGTTCGATGCCAAGATGTTCGGCGATCGCGGCGTTGGTATCGAGGCATTCCTTGGCGCCACGCTCCAGCACCGACGGATTGAGCAGCAGCGACGGACGATCGAGAATGCCGCAGATGGAGACACCCAGCAGCGACTCACGCTCGTTGATCACGCGCGTGGCGGCACCGAGGTACGGAATGTTGGTGTACGCCGCCTGCATCGTGCCCAGCAGCGAGGCCGCGCGGCAGCATGCCAGGAACGACTCTTCGCTGTCGCAGGCGCCGGCGTTGATCGTGGTCAGGTTGCACATCTGCCAGCCCGACACGCGCGAGCCGACGGGCACGTCGGGGCGGCCGTACTTGGCCAGCTTCGCCTGAGCCGCTTCGTCAACGATCATGTACGGCGCGAGGCCGATTTCGACGCACGGGTTGGCGCCATACTCGGCGTCGTCCACGAAGTAGAAGCCGGGCTCGCCGAACTCCTTTTGGAACTCGAACAGCTTCGAGAAGTCGGACGGCTGCACCGTTTCGCGCACGAGGACGGCGGAGTTGTTCGACTTGCCACGCTGCGGGTTGGTCTCGAACCAGTTACCCGTCTTGGCGGCCGCCATTTCGTCGTCGTCCGACGAGAACAGACAGATGGTGGCCGAGCGGCGGATACCGCCGGAGAGCACGGCGACCGCGACGTGCATCATGATGTCGTACACTTCGATCGGACGGAGCGCGCGGCCCGGCACCTGGTCGAGCATGCGTTCGGCCGCCAACAGCGCCTTCTTGAGCGGCAAGTGACCCGGCGCCCGTCCACCCGACGTGCGCAGCTGCTGGCCACGTGAGCGGACCGCGCTGAAGTTGAACTCGACCTTGGTGCCGTCGAGGTAGGAGCGGATGAGGGCATCGAGCGCATCCGCCCAGCCCTCGAGCGTATCGGGCACCAGGTAGTGCACCACCGGCAGCTCGTTCTCCGCCGCCCGGATCGGGAAGGTGGGGAGCTGCGCCACGTGCTGCTTCTGCACGCTGAAGCCGACGCCCGTGCCCGACATCAGCAGGAAGAAGGACTCCTTGAAGGCGTCGAGTCGGTCCATGTGCGTGAAGGCGCAGTTGAACATGCGCGCGTTGTTCGCTTCGATGGCCCGGCCGCCGAACTGCAGGGAGCGCATGGAGGGCAGGATCGCGCGACGCTGCAGCGCTGCCTCCGTTTCCGCCATGAGCGAGCGCATGGTGCGTCCACCGAAACCGGCCACCGGCAGGTCCACGCGGTCAGCGAAGTGGTCGCGGTGCATGTCCATCACGCGCGTGAACGCTTCGGACGGCGTTTCGCGGCGCCCCAAATCTTCCCGGTAGCGCGAATAGCGCGAGAGGAAAATGTAGTCCTGCAAGCCGTTCTCGGCGTGCACGTTGATGCGGTGCTGGGCGCGCGCGGCGCGATACAGCACGTAGCGCTTGGCGATGTCCCAATGACCGCGCGCGGCGATCATCATTTCGACGATGTCCTGGATCTCTTCGACCGTGGGGACATGATCCTGGGCCCGACGCTCGACGGTGTTCACCACCAGCTGCGTGATCGCGCAGACATCGGCGAAGTCGGTGAAGCCCAATCCGAAGCGGTGCGCGGCGTCGTGGTGAAGCGGGTTCGGCGCATCGTCGTGACGCGAGGCGTAGAACGCCAAGGCGATCGCGCGTGTGATGCGCTCCGGATCCCACGAGGCCGCGCGCCCGTCGCGCTTCACGACCTGCACGACCGCCTTGATCCCGACGGTGTCGTAGCTGGCTCGGATCTCGGTACTGCGGGGGGCGACGGACGTGGCCAAATGTGCCTCCTTCGGGTGAACCAGCGATTGAATGCACACCCCCGAGGACCTACGCTCCCCCCCCGGCGGACAGGCCAGGCGACGAAAAGGACTCCTTGCCATGAGCAGCAAGGAATCCAGCGGAGCCGGCGCCCATCGGTTGAAGGGCACACAGCAATCCCCGGCGTGCCCTCCCTCGAGGGTGCGCGCGGACTCCGGCAAATGGTAGGTCTTCTGGCTCGGGATTCGTCCTCCGGAGCGGCCTTCCCGCGCACCCCGACATGAGTGCCCAGTGGCGTGCTGCTCCTTCGTCCTCCCTTACAGCGGCGGGGCCGCCCCGGAATCGCACCGGGTTCCCTCTTAGCGCCGACCCCAGCATCAGGATCGGTGACCACATACCTATGTCTTCAAACAGTTGCCTGCTGTCGCGAACCACAGCGGAGAGCCTAATCTCCAGCCAAAAGGCGCTCAAGTCAATACTTGTTTCCTTACACATACATCATATTGCGCCGTTTTCCGCGCGCCGATGCCGATGCCGACGCCGATGTGTTAAGAGACCGGCGTGACGATCGCTCGACGACTACTTCACCGTGATCATTTCCACCATCCCCTTCTCGGGGTGCGCTCGACCGTGACGCGCCGGGATGAGGCGGGCGAGGATGTAGCGCCCCGGCTTCAGGCGCGCCGTCAGGAATGTTTCCTGATTCGGGGCGATCGGACCGGTCTGGCCCCGCGTCGGCATCCATGGTGGAATGATACTTTTGGTGTGGTACATGTCGAGGAACTCGCGTAGCGTGTGATTGGCCGGCAGCTCCAGCAGCGCGAGGGCGTGCAGGTCGGCACCCGCATTCGTGAGGTTGAACACCACGATGCCGGACGCCACCTGATCAGGCGCCGAGAATTCGTAGTCCACGCCTTTGACGGGCAGGTAGGTCACCCGATTCGCCGGGGCCGGTGTGGGCGGTGATGCCGCGGGTTTGGCGGGTGCCGGCTGCGAGACGGCGGCACGCACGGGGGAAAGCGAGAGCACGAGCGCGGCGAGCGGGCAGAGCGACTGAGCGACACGCATCAGGATCTCCTGGGCACTGGGATGCTTCGAGTCGGCGACCGGTGCACTCAAATGCCGCAGCGCGCGGGGGCAGACGTCAATACGGTATCGCCCGCTATTCTCGCGTGTGGAACGGTGCGCAGTGGACGGGGACACGTACATTCGGTTGCCCGTGCGGCAGCAATTCGGGCCGCGTCACCTGATGCAAGCTTTTTCCGACTGCCTGCATAGTCCTGATATGCCCTCCTCATCGGCGTCAGCCGCAGTGCGCCCAGAGCCGAGATCCGAAGCGCCGCCGCTCGACCAGAGCCCGGCATGGCTTGCCGCGCTCCGAGCCGGCAACCCGGACGCCATCACGGCCTGCTACCGCGAGCACGCCGGCGCCCTGCTCACCCTCGCGCTTCGGCTCACGGGCGAGCGGGCCGACGCCGAAGACGTCGTGCAGGATGTGTTCGTCGGCCTCCCGGAAGCGCTGCGCCGCTACGAGGAGCGAGGGGTGTTTGCCGCGTGGCTCCGCGGGCTCACCACGCGCCACGCCCTCGGCGTGCATCGTCGCGTGCGCAATCGCCGGGAGGTGCCTCATGGCGCCGAATCGCTCACCGTCGCTTCATCCGCGGCCATTCCCGGCGGTGACACGGCCCACATCGAGCGCGCCCTCGGCACGCTCACGGACACCCTGCGCCACGTGTTCGTGTTGCGCGTGATCGAAGGACATTCGCATGCCGAAATCGCTGCCCTCCTCGGTATCACGACCGGGACTTCGGAAGTCCGCCTGTCGCGCGCCATCAAGGCGCTACGTGGCCAACTCGGAGACTTGAAATGAGCCGATTCATCGGGCACCTCAGCGATGAATCGCTGGTGCGCATCGTACGCGACGAGGCATTGGGTGACGATGGTGACGGCATGCTGGTGCACGTAGACAGGTGCGAAGCATGCCAGACGAGACTGCATGACGTTCGAGCGATGCGTTCGCGTGTGATTGACGCTCCTGCTGTCGCGGCGCCCGATTCGCTGTTGGCTACCGTGCTCGCGCGGCGTGCCCGGCAGGAGCGTGTAATTCTCACCCCCGAATCGTCGAGCAGGGCGGCTGCAGTCGCCGGAAACGCATGGCTGCGCCGTCTGGCGCCTGTCGCGATGGCCGCGACTGTGGTAGTCGCGGCAATTGCGCTGTGGCGACGGACGCCAACGCCCACGCTGGCCGCTGGGCCTGCCGCGCTCGACTCGACGGCCGTAGTGAAGCCCCCTCCGCCGCCGACCAACGACAGCCCGCTCGGTGCGCTTTCGCCGTGGCCGCTCGTCGCCTACGCGCAACCGGCGTCCGATGTCCCTGAAGTGCCGTATCCCGCGATCACCGAGTTCGACACGTCAGCCGTGAAGTCCGGTACGCGCCGCTACGTGCGAAGCTCGGCGAGTTCGTATCACGACTACATGCCGATCGATGCCGAAGCGATCGAGTTGCGTGATACGACGTATAAGGGTGTCCGGGTGTGGCGCGTAGTGACGTCGTCGCCGTTTGAAGACCGTGAGCACGCCCGGCACGATACTGCTTGGATCCGTCGGGCCGACATGCGCATGATCGCGCGGCGCAACGAAGTCATCACGCATGTCAGTCGTACGGAGTCTTCGTCGCAGAGCACGCTCCAGCGGTTGCTGCCAGGTGACACGGTGTTGGAGCAGACAACTGTCATGCGTTTTCCGCCCAGCTTCAAGCTCAAAACAGACCCTGCCAAGCTTGGGAGTACGACACGTGCCCCCATCCGCCCCGGCCACCTGCTCGTCACCGACCGGTCATATTTTCACCTGCTCGTTCGCTCGCTCCCGCTGCACTCTACGTGGCGTGGCAGCATTGACATCAATCTCGGCCGAACGCGAAACCTGTCGCGGGCCCTCTACGAAAAGACCCGCTCAATAAACGTGAGCGTGCAGGGCGATTCCGTCGTCTCCACGCTCTGGGGTAACGTGCCGAGTTGGCGCGTTGTGCTGCACAACGGGCCGAACCCGGAACGCTGGTACGTGAGCAAGGCCGGTCACGAGGTGCTCCTCGTCACCGGCCCATACGCCATGGAATGGCCGCGCAACCGATTCGACTTGATCGGACGCTACGTGAAGTAGCGCCGATCGGTTTAGCTACATCGCGATCTTCTTCCCCTCGAGCTTCTTTTTCTGCTCCCGCAGATGCTCCTCGAGCTTCAAGCGCGGAATCCCCTTGGCCAGCCACTCCGGGGCCTTCTCTCCCTTCAAGTAGCTGTCCCAGTACTCCATGAGCCGCAGGTCGTAGTCCTTGCGATTCTTGAGCTGCGAGAGCCCGTGATTCTCGCCGACATACTCCAGCAGGATCACGTCCTTGTCGAGCTGACGCAGCGTGTTGTAGAACGTGATGCCCTGATTGAAATCGACCGCGCCGTCCTTGTCGTCGTGCAAAATGATCAGCGGCGTCTTCACCTTGTCGGCGAAGCGGTTGGGCGAGTTGCGCTCGTAGGCGTCCTTGTTGTCCAGGAAGTTGCCCTTGAAACGGCCCTGGGAACTCTGGAAGATGCCCTGATTGGTGCTGCCGGAGTTCCAGTACACCGAGCTGTACATGCTCACCATGTCGGTCAGCGGGGCGCCCGCCACGGCACTCTTGAAGATGTTCGTCTGGCCGATCAGGAACGCGGTCTGGTAGCCGCCCCACGAGTGACCGTGCAGCCCCACGTTGGCCGAGTCCACGACGCCCGTCTTGATGGCTGCCTTCACCGCCGGTACCACGCTCCACACGGCGCTCATGCCCGGATCGTTGAGCTTGTACACGATGTCCGGCAGGAACACCGCGTAGCCGCGCGAGTTGTGCACGCCGATCAAGGCATTCGGCGAGCTCGAGAATGTGGGCGAGTAAAACGTGTTCAGGTTATCCGACTGCAATTCGTAAATGAACACCAGCGTGGGATACTGCTTGCCTGCTTCGTAGCCGGCAGGGAGATAGAGCGCGCCCTGCAGTGAGTCGCCCTTCTCGGTCACGTAGTTCACGAGACGCGAGCCGGACGACCACGCCACGCCGTTCAGGTTCGGGTTCGCATCTGACAGGCGCACGGAATCGCCGATCGCCCCGTTGCCAAACGACACGCGCCAGTAATCGGGGAAGCGCGTGGACGTCTGAATCGACGATACCCACACCTCGGCGTCGCGGGCCTTCATCGGCGCATGACGCGCATCGCGCCAACCGGTGATCGCCACCGCGCCGGCCTTGGCCGGATCGATGCGCACGATCGCTTCCTTCTTGGTGAGTGCCTGCATGGCGGCCATGTACACCGGCTTCGCGAGGTCGATGTTGCGTTCGCGCGGGTCGGTGTTGATCACCCGCGTGTAGCGCGTGCGCGTGGCTCGGCCGTTCACCGTGAGGTTGGCCCAGCTCTTGCCCGCCATGCCGATGCGCCACACGTCGTAGTTGTCGCTGATGAGCGCGAAGCGTCCATCCTTGCTCCAGCCCACGATGTTCGTGCTGGGGCGGTCCACATTGTGATCGTCTTCGGTGTCGATGAATGACACCGGCGCGCCGGCGGTCACGTTAGCGATGGCTTTCGTGGCCACATCGTAGGCGTGGAAGTTGCCGTCGTCCCAATACAGCACCGACTTGCCATCGGGCGACAACGTGGACGTGCCGCGGAGTTCCTTCTTCACCAGCGTGCGCGTGCCGGTGCGGGCGTCAATGAGATACAAATCGCGGCGCTGGACGCCATCGGTGCTGCTCTGGCGCTCGTACGCCTGATTGTCGGTGCCG
>CAIUOO010000205.1 GCA_903900795.1 uncultured Gemmatimonadota bacterium
CGAAGATGGACGGAACGCGAAGCGATCCGCTTCGCGTCATGATCTGTAGGGTGGGGCAGCGCCCATCCGCCCGCAAGAGGAGGCTCCAGCGCCATACCGCACACCCTACAGCGCCGCGCTCAAATAAAAGTCCGTCCGCCACTGCTTCAGCGGATACAACCCGCGCGAGAAGTCCACGCGAATCAAGCCGTCCAGCACACCTATCCCAACGCCCGCCCCACGCTGCGGCTGCACCTTCGCGAACGCCTCTCGGCTCCCCGCCCAACCGATATCAAAGAACCCCACGGGCCGGAAGAATCCTTGCTTGGTTCCCAGTTCCGCACGCGCCAGCCAGAACGCATCGCCATCCTGCGTGCCGGCGATCTGTCCGCGTACCGTACGCACGCCGCCCACGAACCAGCCGCGCTGACGCGGCACGTCGCCGAGTGAACTGCCGATCGCACCGGTCAACGCCGTCGAGAAGCGCGACACCGGGCGCGTGATCGTGCCTTCCACCGAGGCCCGCGCATACTGAAAGGTCCCCGTACCCGCCTCGCCACTCAGCAGCGTCGTCACACGCAGCCCCTGCGGGCGATCCAGCAACACCCGCGAATACAGCCCCGACACACCGGTCACACTCAACCCTTCGGATTCGATATTCCGGAGGAATCGGCGGTCGGCAATGAGCTTCGCGAGCGAGAAGGTGTTCACCACATTGGTGTCGCCCGCCGTCCACTGCCGCTCGATGAACAGCTTGTACTCCAGCGCACCACGACGACGCTCGCGACGCTCACGCAACTCGGCGCCCATCGTGCGATAGTAGAACCCTTCGTCGCGTGCGTAGATGAACGCCGGCAAACTCGGACCCAAGCTCAGTCCCCCGCCCCACTCGGGATTGGTGGCGGCGAGGCGATGATACACCGCAGCGGTTACGGTGCGTGTGCCATTGCTACGCGTCACGCTCAGCTCACCGTTCGCGTGCAAGTCGGCGTGTCCGATGCGCCCCACCGCGTTCAGCGTGTAGCCCGACCCCAACAGCTGCGACAGCTGCACGCCGGCCGAGAATCCCTCCACGCGGTTGAAGCGCAACAGGTCGGAGCCCACGCGCACGGTCGGCATCTGCGGCATCCACCCGGGCTGCAGCGACATGTCGAGTGCCGACAACAGTGCGTCGCGACTCGTAAGGTCGAACAGCTCATCGTCCGACGCCATCGCCGATGGCAGCGCGGGCGACTTCGCCAGCTTCGCGGCATCGCACGGCATATCGTACGCCACCCGCAACGCGCCTTCGTAGCGCGATTCCACCCGCGTGTACGTGGAATCCTGTGCGCACAGCCGACGCCGAAGGCGATCGGTAGACGACAGCTTCACCGTATCGACCACGGCGTTGCCGGTACCGCCCTGCACCGCGCCGCCGCCGATGCTGATGGTGACGTTACCACCGCCCACCAGCACCGTGGTGTCACTGCGCGTCCCGGCGCCGGAGAGACGCACCGCCGGGATCGCCGCCAACGAGAAGTCACCGTTCACCTCGTCGTACGTGAATTTCTCGTCAATGCTGAACGGCGTGCGGATGAAGCCGATCTGCGCCGAGGCCGTGGCACTGTTGGCGCGCGGTAACCAGAACTTGCCCTGATACAAGCCGTACTCAACGGTGATCGCATCGAGCGTCGCCTTGGCGGGACGGAGCGTCGCTTTCACCCACGCCGGTGGCCCATCGTCGGCCCCGGTACCGCTGGCCCGCGCCTGCACCGACGGTGCGCGCAGAATGGAATCTTTCACGTACAGGTCACGCGGCATGCGCACCCGCGCAATCGAATCGCGCAAACGGTCTGCCTCGCGGCTCACCTTGGTGTCGGTCTCGCTGTCTGCCGACGCCACATCCCAGATCTCGAGCTCGGCCGCCAGCCGGTACGCCGCGCGCACCAGCTGTCCACCGTCACGATCGAACCAGAACGAGCCCACAAACACCCGCCAGTCGGGGCGACGCGCCGTGATGCGCAACTCGCGCAACTTGATCACCCGGCCACCATCGAGCGTGATGTCGACCGAGTCGCCCGTGGCATACGTGTAGTACGTCTCAGCGCCGTTCGCGAGTGGATGAATGACTTCACGCTCGTCGATGTCGCTCTTCACTACGCCGAAGTTGCTGCTCGGAAACCAGAGCGACTCGCGCCCCGGAAAATACGGAATGGAGATAGCACCACTGAAGTCGCCATTCGCCTTGCCACCCATCGGCACCGTCAGGCGCGACCCGATGGGGCGCACGCGCACACCGACATTACGTCGCCACGAGATCTCGGCCACGTTGTCCCCACGGAACAGCAGCTTCTCGAGCCCTAACCGCTTGGCGCCCATCCCCATCGAAATGCGCTGCGTCGCGGTGGCCTTGTAGGCCGTGAGCGCGCTGTCCTGCCGCACGCGCGCCTCGCGGGCCCGCAACAGAATGCGCGTCGCCTCGGGGTCGCTGAAAGCCGACGCGCTGGCCGAATCGGCCCGAAGGCGCCGCACCACGCTGTCGGGAGAGAGCTGCCGACGCGCGATCGAACGCGCGTCGCGGGTGGCCTCGCGCGCCGCCGCCCGTTCCTCGGCTGTCAGCGTATCGCGCTTCGCCGGCGGCTTGGGGCGCGCCTGGCCGAACAGCGCCTCGGGACACGCGGCAGAGAGCAAGCTCATCACCCCAACCAGGGCGACCACACGGAGCGAATTCGGAGAGCGCATGAACCGGGGAACGGGACGAGACGAGGACTTCATGACCAACACGACGGTCTCGGTGACCATACGGAGGGCCCGACCGAGCGGTTTCCCCGCCTCAAACGTAATTTCGGGGTTCGCCCGTTGCGCCCGGTTCGTTTTGGCCACTGGCGAGCTCCGTCACAGATTCGCCGACCACCCTTGGGAGTCCGCCGTGCATCCGATCCGCTTTCGCGAGTGCTTTCGCTCCACCCGTTCCCTGATCGCCGGCCTCACGGCGTTCGCCGCCGTACCGGCGTCCGCGCCCGTGCTGCCGGCCCAGGGAGCCACCCCGCCGGCCGCGGCGACGACGCCTGCGGCCACCGTGACCGTTGACCCCCGTCTCGAGAAGCTGAAGGCCGAGGCGCTGGCGATGGTCGAGTCCCGCGCCAAACAGGTGCAGGAAATCGTGGACATGCTCTTCTCGTTCCAGGAGCTCGGCTTCCAGGAGTTCGAGTCGCAGCGCTACATCACCACGTTGCTGGCCAAGGAAGGCTTCACCATCGAGAAGGGCGTGGCGGGCATTCCGTCGTCGTGGACGGCCAAGTGGAGCAACGGCACGGGCAAGCCGGAGATCTCGCTCGGCTCCGACGTGGACGGCATTCCGCAGGCCAGCAACAAGCCGGGCGTGGGCTACCGCGACCCAATGGTGAGCGGCGGCCCGGGACATGGCGAAGGCCACAACGCCGGTCAGGCCGTCAACATCGTGGCCGCGATCGTGGTGAAGCAGCTCATGCAGCGCGACAAAATCAGCGGGACCCTGCTGCTCTGGCCGGGTATCGCCGAAGAGCAGATGGCGGGCAAGGCGTTTCTGGTGCGCTCGGGACTGTTCAAGAACACCGACGTCACCCTGTTCACGCACGTCGGCAACGATCTCGGCGTGTCATGGGGGGCCAGCGGCTCGAGCGCGCTGTTGTCGGCCGAGTTCCGCTTCCGTGGCTCGAGCGCCCACGCGGCCGGCGCGCCGTGGAGCGGCAAGAGCGCCCTCGATGCCGTGATGCTGATGGCGCAGGGGTGGGAGTTCAAGCGTGAACATCTGCGACTGCAGCAGCGCTCGCACTACGTGATCAAGGACGGCGGCGATCAGCCGAACGTCGTGCCGAGCACGGCGAGCATCTGGTTCTACTTCCGCGAGCAGGATTATCCCCGCACCATGGCGCTGTTCGAAGTGGGCAAGAAGGTGGCCGAGGGCGCGGCGATGATGACGGACACGAAGGTCGACACGATTGCGATTCTCGGCTCCGGATGGTCGGCGCACTTCAGCAAGCCGATCGCCGAGGCGATGCACGCCAACGTCCAGACCGTCGGCATGCCCAAGTGGGACGACAAGGACCAGACGCTGGCGAAGGGCATCCAGAAGGAACTCGGATCGCCGGACTTCGGCCTGTCGGAGCAGGTGAACAAGCAGCTGCGTGGCGCCGAAACGCCGCAGAACTGGATGGGTGGCGGTTCCGACGACATCGGTGACATCGCGTGGAACGTGCCCACGATCACGCTGCGCTTCCCGTCGAACATTCCGGGACTGCCGGGCCACAACTGGGCCAACGCGATCTCGATGGCGACGCCGATCGCGCACAAGGGCGCGTTGGCCG
>CAIUOO010000206.1 GCA_903900795.1 uncultured Gemmatimonadota bacterium
GTGTAGTCGCCGGCGGAGTGACCTGCGCGCGCGCCGTCGTGGCGGTCGCGACGAGGGAAACGGCCGTGACCACGGCCATCAGGGTCACGGTCGGACGTAGCATGCGAGTCCGCGGGGCGGACGAGAGAGTCACGGGATAGGGAGCGACAGGTGGGAAGAGGTAGCGCAGGCAATCTAGGACTCTTTACAACGGCGAGCGATCAGTGCCTCTTGAAGCATGTCCATCGACCCCTCTCGCCGTCATTTCCTTACGTTTCTGGCGGGCAGTCCGCTGTTGGCTGCCGCCGGACTCGATGAATCCGTGTTCACTCGCCTGCTGCACGCCAGCGACGGGCCGCGCACGCGCCTCGACGACAGCGCCCTCCAGCTCGCGCAGCAGATCCGCACCGCCGGCGAGGCCCTCGACGTGTTCGACTTCGAGCCCGTCGCGAAGCAGAACATCCCAGTGGCCCACTGGGGCTACCTGGCCACTGGCACCGACGACGACGCCACCATTCAGGCCAACCGCCAGGGCTTCGACCGCTGGTCGATGCGCCCGCGCCGCCTCATCGACGTGAGTCGGCTCGACACCAGCGTGACCTGGTTCGGCACCAAGTACCCCACGCCGATTGTGGTCAACCCGCTGGGCAGCCAGAAAGCGTTCCACGAGCTGGGCGAGATCGCCACCGCCCGCGCGGCCAAGGCCAAAGACCACCTCATGGTGCTATCCACCGTGGCCACCACGTCCATTGAAGACGTGATCGAGGCCCGGGGTGGTCCGGTGTGGTTCCAGCTGTATCACCAGTCCGACTGGGCGGTGACCAAGCAGATGGTGAAGCGCGTGGAGAAGGCGGGCGCACCGGCGATCGCCTTCACGGTCGACCTGCTGGGGGGCAGCAACCGGGAAACCATGATCCGCGAAGCGCGGAAGGACACCCGTACCTGCACCAAGTGCCACTTGGGCGGCGCCCCGCTGCCGGGGCTGAGCGGACGGGTGGATGACCGTGACAACCGGCGCAAGCCGAATTTGGTGGGCTACCCAAAGGTGACACCCATTCCAGAGGTTGGAACGCCCACCTGGGAATTCATCGATCGCCTCAAGCAGTCCACCAGCATGAAGGTGCTGATCAAGGGCATCGTGACCGCCGACGACGCCGATCTCGCCGTACAGCACGGCGTGGACGGCCTGTTCGTGTCCAATCACGGCGGTCGCGCGGAAAACTCGCGTCGCGCCACGATCACCTCGCTGCCGGACGTCCTGCTCGGCACCCAACGTCGCATCCCCGTGATCTGCGACGGTGGATTCCGGCGCGGCACCGACGTGTTCAAGGCGATGGCGCTCGGCGCCACGTCCATCGGCATCGGCCGCCCCTACATCTGGGGGCTTGGGGCCTTCGGCCAGGAAGGCGTGGAAGCCGTGCTCGGCCTGCTGCGCAAGGAGTTCGAAGTCGCCATGAAGCAGAGCGGCACCCGATCACTCGCCGAGATCACGTTCAAGCACATCACGCCGGCGTAGCGGGACCAGGCTATCGCGTTACGCCATCGCGTTACACGATCGCGTAGTTCATCATCATCCCCATGTCCTCATGCACCATGTTATGGCAGTGCATGAGGAAGCGGCCGCGGTAGCTGTCGAAGGTGGCGGCCACCGACACGCGCTCGCCGGGATAGACGAGCACCACGTCCTTGAGGCCTCGCTCCCACGGCATGATGCGGGCGCGGCCCCCGA
>CAIUOO010000207.1 GCA_903900795.1 uncultured Gemmatimonadota bacterium
GTTCATCACCCTGCCCGGCGGACTTGGCACGCTCGAGGAGTTGTTCGAGACGTGGACGTGGGCGCAGCTGGGTGTGCACCGGAAGCCGATTGGGTTGTTCAACGTCTCGGACTTCTGGACGCCGCTGATCGCGTTGCTCGACCACGTCGCGCAGGAAGGGTTTCTGCGTGGCAATCCGCGCGAGTGGCTCGTGATCGATGACGACGCAGCATCGATGCTGCATCGATTGCAGGCGTTTAACGCACCGCACGTCCGGCAGTGGCTGAGGCTCGGCGAAACCTGACTCTCGCGGCGACGCAGTCTGATCGCTCCCGCCAGTCGTGTTCGGCCTTCTTCCGCCTTCAGGCGATGATTTTCACGTCCGGTCACACCAAATGTGGAGTTGGGAGGAGTACCATCGCCGGGTGCGAAACATTCCGGAAGCCGGCGCACGGCTCCTGTCCAACCGGCGCTATCACGCGTAACATTCGGGATCGCGCCTGTAGCGCGACCACCGTCGATGAATGTCGGGGGACAATGATGGGGACTATGCGAGGTCTGGATGCGTCGATTCATTCTGTCAGATAGTGTCTTACCATTAGTTGCGGATCGCTTCAAGGCGCTGTCAGAGCCGGCTCGCCTATCCCTGCTGCGGGCGCTGCAGCAGGGCGAGCAGACTGTGAACCAGCTCGTCTTGGGCACTGGACTCGGGCAGGCGAACGCGTCCAAGCACCTACAGGTTCTTCATGCCAACGGGCTTGTAAAGCGCCGAAAGAATGGGTTGTTCGTGCACTACAAGCTGGCTGACCGGCAGATCCTGAAGTTATGTGAGCTCATGTCGCGTCGGGTCAACGAGCATGCCACGGGGGGAGGCCTCGCCAAGGGCCTCAGGTCGATCGGCCGTGTCGATGATTCTGACGAAGTGGGATAGGCACCGACGCGTATATCCGATCGACAGGGGGGCCGCGTGTCCTGTGTGGGCGCGTGGCTACGATTGCTCTAACCTCAGGAACAGGTGCGTATGCAGATCGAGTTCTCCGGCGCCGCTCAGGAAGTCACGGGCTCGTGCCATATCCTGCGCGTCGGCCAGCGCACTGTGCTGCTCGATTGCGGTCTCTTTCAGGGCAAGCGTAGCGAGAGCCATGCGAAGAATGCCCGGCTCCCGCTGCCGGTCGACGACATCGACGCCGTGGTCCTGTCGCACGCCCACATCGACCACGCGGGTCGGTTGCCGTTCCTGGTGGCGCAGGGCTACCAAGGCACCATTTGGGCTACCAGCGCGACGCGCGACCTCTGCGCCCTGATGCTCGCCGACTCGGCGCACATCCAGGAAAAGGACGCCGACTTTTTGGAGCGGCACGGCCGACCGCACGCGGAACCGCTCTATCGTGTGGAGGATGCCACGCGCACCCTCGAGCAGATGATCGGCATGCCGTACCACAAGTGGTTCGAGGTCACCGACGGCGTGCGCGCCATGTACACGGAGGCCGGACATATCCTCGGCAGCGCCTCCGTCGTGCTGGAGCTCCGTGACGGAGACGAATTTCGACGTGTGGTCTTCTCCGGCGATGTGGGGCGAAATGACCTCCCCATTATCCGCAATCCGGAGCCGCCCACGGGTGGCGCGCATGTCATTTTGTGCGAAAGCACGTACGGCAATCGCGATCATGAGTCGGTGGAGGGTGCGCGCGAGGAGCTTGGGCGCGTTGTCCGCGAAACAGCGGCGCGCGGCGGACGCGTGCTGATTCCCGCGTTTGCGGTTGGGCGTACCCAGGAGTTGGTGTACGATCTCCATCAGCTGCACCGCGCCGGCAA
>CAIUOO010000208.1 GCA_903900795.1 uncultured Gemmatimonadota bacterium
CCCGACGTGACTTTGCGCCGTAAACCCGCCACTCGGACCATATAGAACTCGTCCAGGTTCGTGCTGAAGATCGCCAGAAACTTCAGCCGCTCCAACAACGGCACGCGCGCGTCCAGCGCTTCCTCGAGCACGCGCGCATTGAAGTCGAGCCAACTGAGCTCGCGGTTCAGATACGGGAGCGACAAAGCGGTGGACGACGGAATGGCAGTGGCCCGACGCGGCGTGCCGCGCCGAACGGGAGGCAAGTCAGATTGGATTGAACGCAGCCAGCAGCTTGTACGCGATCGCCGCCATGGCGGCCGCGGCGGGAATAGTGATCACCCACGCCCACACGATCTTGCTCGCCAGGCCCCAACGGACCGCCGAGAGACGGTTCGTAGCACCCACACCGACGATGGCACCCGTGATCGTGTGCGTGGTGCTGACCGGGATCCCGAAGCGGGACGCCGACAGGATGACCAGCGCACCGGCGGTCTCCGCGCAGAAGCCACCGACCGGGCGCAGCTTCGTGATGCGCGTGCCCATCGTGTGCACGATCCGCCAACCGCCGAACAGCGTGCCGAGCGAGATCATCGTATAGGCGCTGAGCTCGACCCACACCGGGATCGTGTCGAGTGACGTCACGTACATGTGGCTCAACAGCCCCGTCTCGCCCGCAAAGGACGCCTGCGTGGCCACCAACAAGCCAACAATGATGCCCATGGTCTTCTGCGCGTCGTTGCCGCCGTGCGCCAAAGAGAGCAAGGCCGAGCTGGTGAGCTGCGCCGCACGGAAGAACTTGTCGGCCTTCGAGCTGGTGACCTTCTGGAAGATGTTGAACACGAGCACCATCAGGATGAAGCCCATCAGCATCCCGATCGACGGCGAGAGCACGATCGCCGAGAGCGTCTCGATCCACTTCTTGCCCCAGAGCAGCGCAGAAAACCCGACCTTCGAGACCGCCGCGCCCGCGTAGCCACCGATCAACGCATGCGACGAGCTGGAGGGAATGCCGAACCACCACGTGATCAGATTCCACGTGATCGCCCCGAGTAGTCCGCCAAGAATCACGTTCGCATCGACCACGTTCAGGTCGATAAACCCGGCGGCGACGGATTTGGCCACGGCCGTCCCGACAAAGAAGAGCGCCGAGAAGTTGAACACGGCCGCCCAGATCACGGCCGCCAACGGACTCAGCACTCTCGTCCCGACGATCGTCGCAATCGAATTGGCCGAATCGTGAAATCCGTTGATGAAATCGAACGCCAGGGCGACGAGAACGATGAAGATGACGAAGTTGACCACAGACCCGTCAGCTGTTCTTGAGCGCGATGCTTTCGAGCACGTTCGACACATCCTCGCACTCGTCGATCGCCTCTTCCAACGCGTCGAAGATTTCTTTCCACTTCAACACTTCGATGGCGGGCTCGTCATGCTCGAACAACGCCCCGACCGACCGGGCGTAGAGCACGTCACCATCTTCTTCGAGCTGTTTGATCTTGCGTCCGTGCTCCAGCATTTTGACGCGCTTGGTCACATCGCTGACGGAGGCGAGAATCTCCGCGCTCGCCCGCACCAGCACGTCCGCCATCTCCACGCCGCCGCTGCGCGGGCTCGTGACGCGGAACATCACCACGCGCCGCGCGGCGCCGTTGATCAGATCGATCACGTTGTCGAGACGCGTCGCCAGAACATGAATGTCTTCGCGATCGAGCGGCGTCACAAAGCTCGTATCGATACGCTGATTGATCAGATGCACGATGGCATCGCCATCCGTCTCGACCTTCTTGATCTCGACCGCGATACGCGCGGCTGCCGCCGGATTTTCTAACAGGGTGCGCAGAAGAGTCGACGCACTACCCATATACACGGCAAGCTGCCGGAAATGATCGAAAAACGTTTCGTCTTTTGAAAAGAGCTTCACGGCTCGGGCTGGCTAAGAGAAATACAGGTGCGCTCGGAGCGACCGCGCGCACCTGAAGAATCGCGTCACCGCAGCCGGAACGCCACGTGCAGCGTCCATTGTTACGCGAAGCTGACGATTTAAGCCGGAACCGAACGGTTCAGCACCTAACCACTTTCACGTCACTCTCGACCGGCGTTCGGCGCCCCCACCCAGTCAAATTGGCAGACTGCCGCCGCGACAGCCTTTTCATCGCGGCGCACGGCCACAGTTGCGCCGGTCCGGCAGCCCCGGCGCGGCCCACCCTTTGCCTTTCGAAAGGGCAGCAGTGGAGCAGATCGAGCATCGACACAAAAACGTCCCCACAGACTGCAACTTCTCAACGAGACTTCAATGGCTGAAAAAGTTATCGGCATCGACCTTGGCACCACCAACTCGGTGGTGTCCGTGCTGGAAGGTGGCGATCCCGTGGTCATCCCCAACGCCGAGGGCGGTCGCACGACCCCATCGGTCGTCGGATTTACGAAGGACGGCGAGCGCCTGGTTGGCCAGATTGCCAAACGCCAAGCCGTCACCAATCCACAGAACACGATCTTCTCGATCAAGCGCTTCATGGGGCAGCGGACCACCGAAGCCCAGGCAGAGCAGTCGCGGGTGCCCTACAAGATCGTCGCCGGCCCGAACGACGTGGCCTCGGTCGAAGTGGGTGGCAAGCGCTACACGCCGCCCGAGATCTCGGCCATGATCCTGCAGAAGATGAAGCAGACCGCCGAAGACTACCTCGGCCACAGCGTCACCAAGGCCGTGATCACCGTGCCCGCGTACTTCAATGACGCGCAGCGCCAAGCCACCAAGGACGCCGGCAAGATCGCCGGCCTCGAAGTACTCCGCATCATCAACGAGCCCACGGCCGCCGCGCTCGCGTACGGCTTGGACAAGAACAAGAAGACCGACGAGAAGGTCGCCGTGTTCGACTTGGGCGGCGGCACGTACGACATCTCCGTGCTCGAGTTGTACGATGTGGACGGCACGCGCCAGTTCGAAGTGAAGTCCACCAATGGTGACACGCACTTGGGCGGCGACGACTTCGACCAGCGCGTGATGGATTGGCTGGTGGCCGAGTTCAAGCGCGATCAGGCGATCGACTTGAGCAAGGATCCGATGGCGATCCAGCGGCTCAAGGAAGCGGCGGAAAAAGCGAAGATGGAGCTGTCGAGCGCGAATAGCACCGACATCAACCTGCCCTTCATCACCGCCGACCAGTCGGGCCCGAAGCACCTGAACTACTCGCTCACGCGCGCCAAGTTCGAGCAGCTCGTGGACGATCTGATCCAGCGCACCCTCGAGCCCATGAAAAAG
>CAIUOO010000209.1 GCA_903900795.1 uncultured Gemmatimonadota bacterium
ACGACGAACAGGACCGTGGTGCCGGTCTTCTCGATGAAGCGCCGAATCCGGAAATCTTCGCGACGGATGTTGACGCGCGGACGTCCCTTTAGCGACGGCGTGGCGGACAGGGCGGATAGCGCCGCAGCCGGCGCAGCATGCGCGAGTCGTGCCCGTTGCCACGGCGCCGCCGCGCGCAACGTCTCCAACAAGTGCAAGCGCGACCCGCCGCGTGGGAGTCCACTGCGCGCACCGCGCGGACGGCCCCGCAACATGTTCTGCTTCTCGGCGCCCACGCGTCCCTGCATCGTGCCGCCGTTCACTGTCTCCAGCAACTGCGCGAGCAGGCCCGGTGGCAGCGCGGACGTGACCGCCTCGCGCAACACGTCGGTGCTACTCGACGGCGGCGTCGGGGCGTCGTCATCCGATTCCGCGTCGGGGGGCTCCGGCGGTGGCGCAGGGGGCGGCGGCGTGTGCTCCGGCGGCGCCGGGGGTGGCTCGCCCGGCTGGTCGTTCTCGTGTGCCGGCTCTTCGGGGGGCGGCGGCAGTCGCGTCGCCCGCGGCGCGAGCACCAGGGCCGCCGCCACTTCGGCGTCGGCCTCGACGAGGATCAGCCGTCCGTGCAAGGCGGCGTGCGCCCGAGCGCAGCGCAGCGCCATCAGCGGGGCGCGCACCGAGTCGATACCGAACGCGTCGGCCGTTTCGCAGATCGCAACGATCCAGGATTCGTCCACGCTCACCGACATCAGTCGATGTCGCGCGTCCCGCGTCTGGCGCTCCCACGAGGCGAGGTCCCGATGATCAGGGTCCTCGAACAACGCGTCAGCGGCCGAGCCGCTCATGCGAACGACGAAGGCCAGTCGGTCGCGTAAGGCATCGTGCACGGACTCGTCGTCGACCGACTCATCCATGATAACCGCACAGATGCGCGCCGCGTGTTGTTCGTTGATGCCATCGCGCGCCACCTGCACCTCGGCATGATCGAGCACTTCGCACAAGGCCGTGCGCGCCGCGATGGAGAGACGTTCGGCCATCGGCACGACGATGACGCCGCCGTCGGCCGCCGCCAGGACACCACGCTCCGCGACAATGCGCCCGGTGGAGAGCGTCGCAGCAAGATCGACGCCGCCGTATAAACGATCCGGCGTCACGCTCGAGGGCACGCGTCGTAACGGAGCCCCCTGCGGGAGCACCCGTTGCACGAGTAACGAAAAGGCGCTCGCCTGCTCATGCAGGGGATGATCGAGCATCGCGCCCCCGAGTCCGCGCGCGTCGACCGCCAGGAGCAACGCCGTCAGCGCGGGGCCACCGCGCGGCAGGTCAGCGACTGCCGACGACATCGCCCCACAGCTCCGCGATGGCGCGCTCCACTCGGGTCGTTGACCCGGCGTCGTCGAGCACATTGCGGCGCAGGCGATGACGAAGCGCCATCGGCGCGATCCGGCGAAGGTGGGCGAGGGTCACCTCCTCGTCGCCCTCGTACGCCGCCATCGCACGCGACGTGCGCAGCAGCGTGAGTTCGCCGCGCAGCCCGTCGGTGCCGAGTTGCGAACAGAGCGTCGCCGCCCGTTCGAGCACCTGGTCGGAGACGACCAGCGCATCGAGTCGCGCGCGCGCCTTCTCGAGATGGCGGCGCACCTTCGCGTCGGCCTTGTGCCAGTGCGTCAGGAACGCGACCGGGTCCCGGTCGAACGCGTCGCGGCGCTTGATGACGTCAATGCGCGTCGCGATGACCGTCGGCGTACGCACGTCGACCGCGAGCCCGAAGCGATCGAGCAGTTGGGGGCGGAGTTCGCCTTCTTCCGGATTGCCGCTGCCGACCAGCACGAAGCGCGCAGGATGGCGAATGCTCACGCCTTCACGCTCGACCACGTTTTCACCGGTGGCCGCCGCGTCGAGCAGCAGATCGACGAGGTGATCCTCGAGCAGGTTGACTTCGTCGACATACAGGAACCCGCGATGGGCGCGCGCCAAGAGCCCGGGCTCGAACGCTTTCTCGCCGGTCGTCAAGGCCTTTTCCAGGTCGAGGGCCCCGACCACGCGGTCTTCGGTGGCTCCCAGCGGGAGATCGACGACGGGCACGGGCGCCAGCACCGACTTGGCGTGCCCACCGGCCTCGGCCCGGGCGCGACATTCGTCGCAGCGCCCGCCGTTGGCCTGCGGGTCACATCCATAGCGACACCCCGCCACCACCTTCATGGGGGGTAACAGCCCAGCCAGCGCGCGCACGGCCGTGGACTTTCCGGTGCCGCGGTCGCCAAAGACCATGACCCCACCGATCGAGGGGTCGACGGCCACCAGCAACAGCGCCAGTTTCATCTCATCTTGGCCTACGATCGCGCTGAACGGGAATACCGGTCGCATGCGGGCTCACAAAGGTTCGGGCGGTGACCTCGGCTTGGGCAATCCACCGTTGACGACGATAGAATCAGGGCGTCGGGGTCGCAAGAGCTGTACAACCTAATGTGTACACTTTTCTTGACACTCCCGTTTTCTCTGCTTATCGTCGGCCCGTGAACCCTCCCGAGCATGCCCTGACGGCCCCCCAGGTCCCGGCCGTGGCGACTGAGCGCGCCAAAACGCCAAACGCAGCCCAGCCCGCCCAAGGACTCGGCGCTGCGGCTATCGCGCCCCCCTCCGCCTGGCACGAGCGTATCCGTGATCGGTGGAACGCGCTGGTTGCCACCGACAAGTTCCAGCGATGGAGTGCGCGATTCCCGCTCACACGAGCGGTGACCATGCGGCGCTCCCGGGCCCTGTTTGATATCGTGTCAGGGTTTGTGTACACCCAAACCCTGCTCGCCTGCGTCGAACTCAACCTGTTCGAGTACCTTGCCGGCGGTGCCCGGACGCTGGACGAGATCGCCGAACATACGAACCTGTCTCGGGCCAGTACCGAGCGGCTGCTCCTTGCGGCGGTCTCGCTCCGCCTCATGATGAAGCGGCGCCATGGGCGCTACGCCTTAGGTGCGTTGGGGGCGCCGCTGGTCGGCAATACCGGGGTGCTGGCCCTGATTCGGCATCACCGTATGGCCTATCAGGACCTCAGCGATCCCGTGGCGCTCCTCCGTCAGGGTGTCGATTTCCGGACGGAGCTCTCGCGCTACTGGTCGTACGCCGACGCGCCGCGGCCGCAGCAAATCGACGGCGCCCGTGTCGCCGCATACTCGGAGATCATGGCGGATACGCTCCCGCCCGTCGCGCACGACGTGCTCGACGCCTACGACCTCTCGAAGCATACCTGCCTGCTTGACGTCGGCGGTGGCGAGGGCGTGTTCCTGTCACTCGTCGGACACCGACACGCCCACCTGCAGCTGCGTCTGTTCGACTTGCCGGCCGTCGCCACCCGCGCGAAAGTGCGCCTCAGCCAGGCCGGTTTCGCCGATCGCGTGGACTGCCACGGGGGCAACTTCCACGCGGATGCCCTCCCCACTGGCGCCGACGTGATTTCACTGGTCCGGGTGCTACTCGACCACGATGACGAGTCCGTGCTGCGGCTGCTTAAGCGAGTCCGGGCCGCGCTGCCCAGCGGCGGGGTGCTGCTGATCGCCGAAGCGATGGCCGGCGTCCGCGGCGCCGAAACGGTCGGCGACGCCTACTTCTCCTTCTATCTAATGGCGATGGGAAAAGGGCGCGCCCGGCGGGCCACCGAGCTCCATCAGATGCTGCAGGCGGCCGGCTTCCGGCGCAGTCGCGAAATCTCTACGCGCTTTCCGATTCAGACCGGCCTGATCGTCGCCGAGGCCTGACGCGGCACGACCTTCCGGTGTCGCGGATGCGCTTCAGCGCCAATCCCGACAATTCCACTCATCCAATATTGACAGTCCTCGGTGTCAACATCACGTTACACCTCGTGAAGACCACTGCCGTCGTTTTCGAACAGCCGCAACAGCTTTCCGTCCGCGAGCTGACGCTCGTCCCCGCCACCGACGCCGACGTGCTGGTGGCAATGCGCTGGTCTGGTATCAGTACGGGAACCGAGCGCATGCTCTGGACCGGCACGATGCCTCCGTTCCCGGGGCTCGGCTATCCCCTCGTGCCCGGGTATGAAGGCGTCGGCGAGATCGTCGAGGCGGGCTCCGAGTCCGGTCGCACCGTGGGCGACCTGGTATATATCGCCGGCTCTCGCGGATTCACCGACGCCCGCGGCCTGTTTGGCGGGCAAGCCTCGCTGGTCGTGGTCCCCGGTAGCAAGACCGTGGTGCTCGACCGATCGCTCGGGGAGAATGGTGCCCTGTTTGCGCTGGCCGCGACGGCGCACAACGCGCTCTGTGCCGTAGCCCCCGGCGTGTCGCCGCGCGACGTGCCGGAGCTGTTGCCCGAACTGATCGTCGGCCACGGGGCGCTGGGTCGGCTGATCGCGCGCTTGGTGGTGCTGTACGGCGGCAAACGGCCCACCGTGTGGGAGATCAACCCGGTGCGCATGGATGGCGCGCGTGGCTACGACGTCATTCACCCGGATACCGACACCCGCCACGACTATCGCACGATCTGCGAAGTGAGCGGGGCCAATGGCCTGATCGACGCGCTGGTGGGCCGCATGGCTCCTGGCGGGGAGATCTGTCTCGCCGGTTTCTACAGCGAACCGGTCAGCTTCATCTTCCCGCCCGCGTTCATGCGACAGGCCCGTTTTCGCATTGCGGCGCAGTGGAAGGAGTCCGACCTGCAAGCAATCGCGGCGCTGGCCAACTCGGGGGCGCTCGCGCTCGACGGGTTGATCACGCACCGCGAAGCAGTATCCCGTGCGGCCGACGCCTACACCACGGCGTTCGGCGATCCTCACTGTGTCAAGATGATCCTCGACTGGAGAACGGTTGCATGAGTGAAGACGGTACCAACTCCGCCAACGGCGCCCTGCATCAGTTGCACTCCAGCGTGCGCAGCGAAGCCGCCACCGCGCCCGATGCGGTGCACACCGGCCCGGTCACGAAGGAGACGCAGATCATCGCGATCTACGGCAAGGGCGGCATCGGCAAGAGCTTCTCGCTCGCCAATTTGTCGTACATGATGGCGCAGCAGGGCAAGAAGGTGCTGCTCATCGGCTGTGACCCCAAGAGCGACACCACGTCGTTGCTCTTCGGTGGACGCGCCTGCCCCACGATCATCGAAGTGTCGTCGCGCCTCAAGCTGGCCGGTCAGCAGGTCTCCATCAGCGACGTCTGCTTCAAGCGTGACGGTGTGTTCGCCATGGAACTCGGCGGCCCCGAAGTCGGACGCGGCTGCGGCGGACGCGGCATCATTCACGGCTTCGAAATCCTCGAGAAGCTCGGCTTCCACGAATGGGGCTTCGACTTCGTGCTGCTCGACTTCCTCGGCGACGTGGTGTGCGGTGGCTTCGGACTGCCGATCGCGCGCGACATGTGCCAGAAGGTGATCGTGGTCGGCTCGAACGATCTGCAGTCGCTGTACGTGGCCAACAACGTTTGCTCGGCGGTGGAGTACTTTCGCAAGCTCGGTGGTAACGTCGGCGTCGCCGGCATTCTCATCAACAAAGACGACGGCACCGGCGAAGCCGAAGCGTTCGCGGAGAAGGCGGGCATCCCGATCCTCGCGAAAGTTCCGGCCAACGACGACATCCGCAAGAAGAGCGCGAACTACGAGATCATCGGCTTCCCTGGTGGTGAATGGGGCCCGTTGTTCGGTGAACTCGCGCAGGCCGTGGCCGACGCGCCGCCGGTGCGTCCCAAGCCGCTCACGCAGGACGAGTTGCTCGGACTGTTCGCGGCCAGCCAGGTCGGTGGCAACGTGGTGCTCGAACCGGCCACCATGTTCGATCTCGTCGGTCGCGAGGACGTGATCAAGCCGTCGCTCGAAGTCGTGTACGACACCGTTTGATCACGAGGCTGTCATGAGCAACCACTCCAGCGGCGAAGGCCTACGCGAAATCGTCTACGACGACGCGGGGCGTACGCCCACGGCCAACGATGCCGACCAGCCATCCTCACGCACGTTGCCTGTCCTTGACGGCAGCGCGATCAACACCGCCGCGACCACCGCCGACGGACTGGGTTGTCACGCCGGTGCCGACGAAATGCTCGCCGCCGCGAAGGCCGCCGGAAAGAGCGAGACCCTGGATCGCTACGCCGCCGACTATCCGAAGGGACCGCACGATCAGCCGCAGAGCATGTGCCCTGCGTTCGGTTCGTTGCGCGTAGGCCTGCGCATGCGCCGCACGGCCACGATCCTGTCGGGCTCGGCGTGTTGCGTGTACGGACTCACCTTTACGTCGCACTTCTACGGGGCGCGACGCACGGTGGGCTACGTGCCGTTCAACTCCGAAAGTCTCGTGACGGGACAGCTGTTCGAAGACATCCGCGATGCCGTGTTCAAGATGGCCGATCCGGCGCTGTACGATGCCATCGTGATCACCAATCTCTGTGTGCCGACGGCGTCGGGCGTGCCGCTGCAGTTGCTGCCCAAGGAAATCAACGGCGTGCGCATTATCGGCATCGACGTGCCCGGCTTTGGTGTGCCGACGCACGCTGAGGCGAAGGACGTGCTGGCCGGTGCGATGCTGCGCTATGCGCGCACCGAGGCCGAGCTCGGTCCGGTGGCCGCACCGCGCGGTGGCGTGAGCGAGAAGCCCACGGTCACGTTGGTCGGTGAGATGTTCCCCGTCGACCCGATCGGCATCGCCATGATGCTCGAGCCGATGGGGCTGGCCGCTGGCCCCGTGGTCCCCACGCGCGAGTGGCGCGAGCTGTATGCGGCACTCGACTGCGTCGGTGTCGCGGCAATTCATCCGTTTTACACGGCGTCGTACCGCGAATTCACGGCGGCCGGCCGCCCCATCGTGGGCTCCGCCCCCGTGGGCTACGACGGCACCGAAAGCTGGCTCGAATCCATCGGTCAGATGGCGGGCGTGTCGCGCGATCACATCGATGCCGCCAAGAACAAGTTCTTGCCGATGATCAAGGGTGCGCTGGCCAAGATGCCGATCACGGGACGCATCACGATGTCGGGCTACGAAGGCTCGGAGCTGCTGGTGGCGCGACTACTGGTGGAAAGCGGCGCCGATGTTCGATATGTGGGTACGGCATGCCCGCGCACCCCGTACAGCGAAGTCGATCGCGAATGGCTCGCGGCGCGCGGCATTCACGTGCAGTATCGCGCGTCACTCGAACAGGACCTCGCGGCGCTGCACGAGTTCAAGCCCGATCTCGCCATCGGCACCACGCCGGTCGTGCAAAAGGCGAAGGAGCTGTCGATCCCGTCGTTGTACTTCACGAACCTGATCTCGGCGCGCCCGCTCATGGGCCCGGCCGGTGCCGGTTCGCTCGCCACCGTCGTCAACGCGGCGCTCGGCAACAAGGCGCGCTTCGACACCATGACGGCGTTCTTCGAGGGCGTCGGCACCGGCTTCGCGAGCGGGGTGTGGGAAGACGTACCGCAGGATCATCCCGAGTTCCGTGATCACTACAAGCGCCATCTGGCGAAGCTGGCCAAGGCGCGCAAGGCGCAGGAGATGGTCTGATGCTGGTGCTCGATCATGATCGCGCTGGTGGCTATTGGGGCGCGGTGTACGTGTTCACCGCGATCAAGGGGCTGCAGGTCGTTATCGACGGACCGGTGGGGTGCGAAAACCTTCCGGTCACATCGGTGCTGCACTACACCGACGCGCTGCCGCCGCACGAGCTGCCGATCGTCGTCACGGGACTCGGCGAAGACGAACTCGGACGGAATGGCACCGAGGGCGCGATGCGCCGCGCGCACAAAACGCTCGACCCTGAACTCCCCGCTGTGGTCGTGACGGGATCGATCGCCGAGATGATCGGCGGTGGCGTGACGCCGGAAGGCACGAACATCCAGCGCTTCCTGCCGCGTACCATCGATGAAGATCAGTGGCAGGCGGCTGAACGGGCGCTGTACTGGCTGTGGACCGAGTACGGCCTGAAGAAAGGCATCGCCCCGAAGCGTCGCGAGAAGAAAGACGGCGACAAGCCGCGCGTGAATATTGTGGGCACGATTTACGGCTACTTCAATTCAGCCAGCGACTTGGCTGAAATTCGTCGGTTGGTGGAAGGCATCGGCGCCGAAGTGAACATGGTGTTCCCGATGGGCAGCCACTTGGAAGAAGTGCCGCGCCTGGTGGATGCCGATGTAAACGTCTGTATGTATCGCGAGTTCGGCCGCATGCTGTGCGAAGCGTTGGAGCGTCCGTACCTGCAGGCGCCGATCGGCCTGCACAGCACGACGAAGTTCTTGCGCACCCTGGGTGAGATGCTGGGGCTCGACCCCGAGCCGTTCATCGAAAAAGAGAAGCACACGACGATCAAGCCGTTGTGGGATCTCTGGCGCAGCGTCACGCAGGACTTTTTCGGTACCGCCAGCTTCGCGATCGTGGCCAATGAAACGTACGCCCGCGGAGTGCGCCATTTCCTGGAGACGGAGATGGGGCTGCCCTGCACGTTCGCGTTCTCCCGTCGTCCGGGTGTGAAGCCCGACAATCAGGCCGTACGCGAAGCAATCCGCACCACGCCACCGCTCATGATGTTCGGCAGCTATAACGAGCGCATGTATCTGGCGGAAACCGGCGCGCGATCGATGTATATCCCGGCGTCGTTCCCCGGGGCGATCATCCGACGCCATCTGGGCACACCATTCATGGGGTACTCCGGCGCGACGTACCTGATTCAGGAAGTGTGCAACCAGCTGTTCGATGCGCTGTTTCATATCCTGCCGTTGGGCACGGACATGGACAAGATCGACCCCACCCCCGCGCGCATGCACAAGGAGCTCCCCTGGGACGACGACGCCAAGAGCACCTTCGATGAAATCGTGGAGACGTACCCCATCCTAATCCGCATCAGCGCCGCCAAGCGGCTTCGCGATCTGTCGGAGAAAGACGCCCGCGACTTAGGTGACGGTACGGTCACTCGCGACCACGTGCTGGCCTCGCGTCGTGGATTGGCCGGCGCCACGGCGTAGCACACGCCCGGCCGCGCAGGCCGCCGCCCCACGCACCACGCCCCACGCCACCGGATCACGTCTCCGGTGGCGTGGGGCGTTACGGCCCCTCGATCCGGGCCAGCACCTCGTCGGGATGCTCCTCGGGGAGGAGATGCCCGCCCGGCACGTCAACCAGGGTCGCCGCGGGGAGCCTGGCGGCGGCTCGCCGAAGCGCCGGTAACGGCACCCAGCGGTCGGCCCGCCCCGCGAGCAGCGTGAGTGGCGTGCGCAGGGTCGCCGCCTCCCGCATCAACGCGGGAAGATCCCAGCGGGACATCATGGACAGGGCGGCCTGCACGTGGTCGGGCTGCCGACAGAGCCACTCGTAGCGCGCGAATTGGAGTGCAGTAAGGGGAGATCCCGCGCTCTCGAGCATCAGGCGAATGAGCGGCGTACGCTGCGCGATCCAGGCACCGCTCGCGGCCACGGCGTCCGACTCCACGACGGTCGCAAGTACCGGCGCGACGAGCCGGACATACCATGCCGGCGGGGCCACGAGTGCCGGACAAACGCCGAGGAGATGCTGCGGCGCGATGTCCCCCTGCAGGGCGAGTTGCATCAGGACGGGCATGCCGGCCGAGTGTCCCACGGCGAACTGAGGAAGTAGGCCAAGCTGCCGCAGCAGCGCAGCGATGGCCGAGGCCATGGTGCTCAGGGCGAACGGCTGGCGTGTGCGGGCGTCGCGATCAATGGCGTGCGTAAATCCGTGTCCGGGCAGATCGATGGCGACCACCCGGTACCGGCGTGCCAACGACGCGGTACACGCCGCCCAGGAGTGTGTGGACCCGCCGGTGCCATGCAGCAGGAGGACCGTCGGCCCCTGGCCCTGTTGCTGCACGTGCCAGCGCACCGCACCGACGGTGTGAAACGACGAGAAGTCTCGATCCGGCCACCCGTCCGGCAGTCGATCGAGAGGCGAAGCGGCCGAATTCCATGCCATGGGCGCGCGATTCTGGAGGGGAGTGAGAAAAATTCGCGGATTGGTGTAAATTTTCCTTGACGCTACACGGTGTCAGGCACAGTTTACACCCGTCTTCATAAGGTTCCTGCCGTCTCCCACCCGGGGGACGACTCCCCAGCCGCGCGGGACGAGCGCGGCAGCTCGAAAACACTCGGAGGTTTCGATGTCGATGTACGAGAAGAGCGGCGGAATGACGGAGGAAGAAGCGATCCGCTTCAACAAGTACTGGATCGCGGGCACGGGCGTGTGGGTGCTGGGCGCCGTGATGGCGCACCTGTTGGCGTGGTCGTGGCGTCCCTGGTTCTAGGCTTCGCCGGACCTTCCCTTTCAACAGCGTATTAGGAGACCAATATGTATCGCATTTGGATCGGGCTGGATCCACACCTGATCATGGGCGGCATCGGCTCGTTCATCGCGGGCGCGGTGTTGTTCATGCATCTGTTTGCGTTTAGCCAGCTGAACTGGCCGTCGTCACTGAAGGCCACATACGCGAATACGGCCGCACCTGCCGCCACCCGTTAAGGAGCTGTCATGCATCGTATTTGGCTGATGTATGACCCGCGTCGAGTGATGGTTGCCGTCGCCGGCTTTGTAGGCGCACTCGCGTTCGTCATTCATTTCATCCTGCTCAGTTCGCAGCGTTACTCGTGGATTGAGAACGGGACGCTGTCCGCCGTGCAGGCACCCGTTGGAGCTTCGGCTCCGGCGATGGCGGCAGAAATGTCGCCGCTCCCGCCCGGCCGGTAACTCTTCGCGCGTCCACGCCGGAGTGGCGATTCGCACGTGTCAGTGCGAAGCCATCTCCGGCCGACGCCAGCCTTAGCCCTCGACGCTCGCTTGGAGAAATCGCCCATGGCGATGCTCAGTTTTGAGAAGAAGTACCGTGTACGCGGTGGAACGCTGATCGGCGGAGATCTCTTCGATTTCTGGTTCGGTCCGTTTTACGTAGGGTTTTTCGGCGTCTCGGCCATCTTCTTTATCGTCCTTGGCACGGTGCTTTGTGTCTGGGGCGCCGCCATGGGTCCGACGTGGAACCTGTGGCAGATCTCTATTGCGCCGCCTGACCTGAAGTATGGTCTGGGCTTCGCTCCGCTCCGCGAAGGCGGACTCTGGCAGATCATTACGATGTGCGCGATCGGTGCATTCGGCAGCTGGGCGCTCCGTCAGGCCGAGATCAGCCGGAAGCTCGGCATGGGCATGCACATCCCCTTTGCGTTCGGCGCGGCCATCGTCGCGTACGTGACCCTGGTGGTGATTCGGCCGGTATTACTCGGCGCCTGGGGGCACGGCTTTCCGTACGGCATCTTCTCCCATCTCGATTGGGTGTCGAACGTCGGGTATCAGTACCTGCACTTTCACTACAATCCGGCGCACATGATCGCCGTGACGTTCTTCTTCACGAACTGCCTCGCCTTGGCGATGCATGGGTCACTGATTCTGTCGGTGACGAATCCGAAGAAGGGAACGCCGGTGGGCACGAGCGAAACGGAAAATGTGTTCTTCCGCGATCTCCTGGGGTACTCGATCGGCGCGATTGGCATTCATCGGCTCGGTCTGTTTTTAGCCATGGGCGCGGCGATTTGGAGCGCGATCTGTATCGTGATCTCAGGCCCCTTCTGGTCGTCGGGCTGGCCGGAGTGGTGGGGCTGGTGGCTTAATCTTCCGATTTGGCGCTGAGGAGAATCGACCTGATGCTTGAGTACCAGAATCTCTTCACGCGCGTCCAAGTCCGTACCGTCCCTGAGACGGGCATCCCGATCGAGGATTCGCCGGGTGGACGCTTGGGCACGGGGACCTTCTCGTATCTCGCCGGCAAGCTCGGCGATGCGCAGATCGGCCCGGTCTATCTTGGCACCGCGGGCACGTTCTCCCTGCTCTTCGGATTCCTCGCCTTCGAGATCATTGGCCTGAATATGTGGGCCTCGGTGGGCTGGGATCCGGTCGAATTCATTCGACAACTGCCGTGGTTGGCCCTTGAACCGCCGCCACCGCAGTACGGGTTGCA
Organism: uncultured Gemmatimonadota bacterium; assembly: GCA_903900795.1. GTDB lineage: Bacteria > Gemmatimonadota > Gemmatimonadetes > Gemmatimonadales > Gemmatimonadaceae > Gemmatimonas. Next base: position 11,895 of record CAIUOO010000209.1, read on the forward strand.
CGTTCCGCCGCTGCAGCAAGGTGGCTGGTATCTGATGGCCGGGTTCTTCCTCACGGTCAGCATTCTGCTCTGGTGGCTGCGCGTGTACCGTCGGGCCACGGCGTTGAACATGGGCACGCATCTGCCGTGGGCGTTCGCCTCGGCCATCTTCCTGTACTCCACGTTCTTCTTCCAGCCGCTGCTGATCGGCAGCTGGAGTGAGATGGTGCCCTTCGGCCTCTTCCCACACCTCGACTGGACGTCGGCGTTTTCGATTCGCTACGGGAACCTGTACTACAATCCGTTCCACGCGCTCTCGATCGTCTTTCTCTACGGCAGCGCGGTGCTCTTCGCCATGCACGGGGCGACGATCCTGGCGGTTGCCCGTCTGGGCGGCGAACGCGAGATCGAGCAGATCACCGACCGTGGCACGGCCGCCGAGCGCTCCATGCTGTTCTGGCGCTGGACGATGGGGTTCAACGCGACGATGGAGTCGATCCATCGGTGGGCCTGGTGGTTTGCGGTGCTCACTACGTTTACCGGCGGTATCGGCATCCTGCTCACGGGCACCGTGGTGGACAACTGGTATCTCTGGGGTGTCAAGCACGGTCTGGTATCGCCCTATCCGGCGCAGAACAACCTCACGGCAGAACAGCAGGAACTGCTGCGTGGCCGGTATCAGGGAACCGCACCGGACTCCTTCCCCACGTACGTGGCGCCACAACCGGCGATGATGCTCGACTCGACAGCACTGACGACGCCAGCGGATTCGCTGCCGGCCGACTCAACCCGGGTTGACTCCCTCGCGACGCCTGCGGCAGCCACGCCTGCGGCAACCACGCCGGCAGCCGCCGGTCCCGCTGCCGCGAAGCCGCCCGCCGCCCCCGTTGGAGGAAAGTCACCGTGAGTTTCCTGATACCCACGCGCCGCCGCCTCGTCGCGGCGGCCATCCCCTTGGCGATGCTGTCCTTGGGGGCATGCGGCGATGCCGAAACGGACTCGGTTCAAGTCGGGTACCGCGGAACGGCCATGGAGCAGAATTACGACCATGGCGATCTGAAGGCGAAGTTCGCGCAAGTGAAGATCCCCACGCCGCTCCCTCCTGCGGGCGCGTCACCGCCGGGCCCCCTCCCGTGGCAGAACGTGCAGGTGCTGAACGACATCTCGGTCGGTGAGTTCAATCGGACGATGGTGGCGATGAGCACCTGGGTAGCCGGTACCGGCAACTGCGCCTACTGCCACAACATCGCCAATCTCGCGTCCGACACGCTGCCGAACGGCAAGCCGCTGTACACGAAGCTCGTGGCCCGTCGCATGCTGCAGATGACCCGCCAGATCAACGGCCAGTACTCGCAGCACGTGAAGAACACCGGCGTCACCTGCTACACGTGTCACATGGGCAAGCCGCTCCCGAACGGCCTCTGGTTCTACTCGAATCAGACCGACTATCTCCGGCACTATCTCGATCGCGACGGAGCGCGTGTCATCACGCAGCAGGTGACGCCGACGAACATGAACCGAAGCTCGGTGAAGCAGACGGAGTGGACGTACTCGCTGATGATGTCCCAGTCCCGTTCGTTGGGCGTGAACTGCACGTACTGCCACAACAGCCGTCAGTTCGCCAGTTGGAAAGAAGCGCCGCCGGCTCGCGTTACCGCGTATCACGGCATCCTGATGCTGCGCGACGTGAACCAGAACTATCTGTCGCCGCTGCAGCCGGTGTACCCGGCGGTGCGTTTGGGGGCACAGGGTGATGCACCCAAGGCCCAGTGTGTGACCTGTCACAACGGGGCGTACAAGCCGCTGTACGGCGCGCAGATGGTGAAGGACTACCCTGCCCTCTGGGGTCGGGCGGAGTGGAACGGCGTACCCTTCCAAGGGTTGGGGATGCCGCCAGCCGACACAGCGACGGCGGCGATGGACAGTACGGCCAAGCTCGCGACGCCGGTGCCACCGCCGGTGAAGGCAAGCAGCAGTGCGGCCCCGGCCACAGGAGCCGCAACGGTAGGTGCTGGCAACATGAACCGGCCGTAGCTTCGCGGCGACTGGAACTGCGCAACGGGCTCTTGCCCACCGCGCAACCCACCCCGTAATGCCAAGTCGGCATTGCGGGGTTTCGCGTTCCCCGGACCGTTCGGCCGACCGCGCGTGCGAAACCGAAGCGCGTGCGAGCGCGTTGATCGTGCGACCGCCGGAGGACCGGACTTCCCGACTCTCGCTTTCCCAATACGACAGCCATGTCTACACGTCGCCTTCCCGTTTACATCCTCGCCGACGTCTCTGGATCGATGCAGGGGACTCCCATCGAGTCGGTGAAGTCCGGCATTCGACAGTTGCATCGCGACTTGCTGGGTGACCCGCAGTCCATCGAGAGCGCCTATCTCTCGGTGCTCACCTTCAGCAACGACGCACAGCAACTCGTCCCGCTCACCGAAGTGGCGATGTTCAATCCGCCGGAACTCTCGGCGAGCGGAACGACCAACTTTGGCGCCGGCTTGCGCCTCCTGCTGGACTCATTCGAGCGTGAGTTGGTTCGCACCACGGCCGAGCAGAAGGGCGACTGGCGACCCCTCGTGTTTATTCTCTCGGACGGAGCGCCCACGGACGCCGAATGGCCGATGTACGCGCAACAGCTTCGGGAGCGCCGGCCAGCCAACATCATTGCGGTGGCCTGCGGCGATCAAGCTGATGTCGAGGCGCTCAAGCAGGTCACCGAAATCGTGATCAAGATGCAGGACATGTCGCCGGACGCGTTCAAGGCGTTCTTCCGGTTCGTGTCGGCGTCCATCAAGCAAACCAGCGCAAAGGTCGGCGCCGTGGCGGATGGAGGCGGCATTACCCTGCCACCGCCACCGCCCGGCATCACGATCGTTCCGTGAGCGACGAGCCAGTCACGTCATCCGAGAGCGTCACGGCGCCAGCCCTTCCTCCGCGGCCCGTGTGGACCGTGGTCACACCATCCGTGCCCTGGTGCCCCGACGAGTGGCGTGAGCATCTCGAGGCGATCGCCCCGGGCGTTACCAACGGGCATGGAGCGCCACAGCACGAAGAAGCCGTGGGAACGCAGGCGAGACGCGGCGACTGGGATTTGTTGCTCGCGTCGCGACGTGGACGTCTACACGCGCATCGCGGCGAGCATCGGGAGGATGCGGGTACCGTACTTCTCTGCGAGCACGGCTGGTGCGCCGCCGTGGCCGACGGTGCGGGGTCCGCGCCGTACAGCCGACTCGGTGCCGCCATCGCCGTGCACGCCGTGACGCATGCGCTCAGAGACCTGCTGCAGGCCGCGCCGCCACGCGGCGGCGCGGTGCCGGCAACCGCCCTCCACACCGCGCTCCACACCGCGCTCCTGACCGCCGCCAGCAACGTACAGCAGGCGATGCAAGCGTTTGCCGACCGCACGGGATGTGCTCCCCGGGCGTTGCGCACCACCCTGTTGGTGGCCGCGCTGCATCATGACGCCATCGGTCTCCTGCAAGTCGGCGATGGCGGCATCATCTGGCTGCACGACGACGGCCGCACGAGTCAACCGATGCAGGGCGACGCGGGCGAGTTCTCCGGTGAAGTTGCGCATTTCCTGCCGGACACCGGCGCCCTGGCGCGCCTGCAGCAGTCGGTGTTGGTGCAGCCGGCGGCCGGATGCGCCGCGGTGCTGCTGGCGAGTGATGGCGTGGAGGATCCGTGGTATCCGCTGCCGCGCCATGCGGCAGCGCTGTATCAGCAGTTGCAGCAGGGGGTATCGTCCGAGCACGCGACCGCCGCGGGCGTGTCGCCCGCACACACCACGACGGTGCTGAACGCGCCCGATCCGGTGCGTGCGTTGGTCGACTGGCTGTCATTCGAGAAGCGCGGCGAGAATGATGATCGCACACTGTGCGTGGCCCGGAGACTGGGGAGTGTATGGGCGCCGTTAGCTGCCGACTGACGGACGGACGCGTTCTCCAGTTGGAGGACGAGCCGGTTGGCACCGGCGCCGAGAAGCGCGTCTTCCTCACGAAAGACCGGCGCTTCGCCGTAGGCTTCTATTACGGCAGCCTCCGTGACCGACGAGAGCGCGTCGAGCGCATCACGCGCATCCTGACCACATACAATCCCACGCTCGCCGCGAACGGTGCCTACTGGGCGCCCTACTTCTGCTGGCCCGTAGGCATGGTCGATGGGGCGCAGAGCATTTCGCGCGACTTCGCCACGCGACACCAACTCGTCTGGCCCGCCATCGGCGTCGTGACACCGACCTATCGCAAGAACTTCTACTTCACGGATCGGTTTGGTCAGGCACAGGAGAAGGAGGTGCGCTGGTTCACTGGCGGCAAGGCCTCCAAGTTCGTACCGCAAGCCGAAAGCGGCTCGCTGTTGACCCGACTGCAGATCGCCGTGCGACTCACGCGAGCGGTGCGCCGGCTGCACATGGCGGGCCTCGCGCATGCGGATCTCTCGAACAAGAACGTGCTCGTCGATCCGAAGGGCGGAGAGGCGTGCATCATCGACATTGACTCGCTGGTCGTTCCGGGCATCGCGCCCCCGTCGGTGCTGGGAACGCCAGGCTACATCGCGCCGGAGGTGCTGGCGAACAAGGCGCAGCCCTCGATCGCGACGGACAAACACGCGCTCGCCGTGCTGCTGTACGAGCTGCTGCTCCAGCGTCATCCGTTACAAGGGAAACGCGTGAACAGCACACGCTCCGCCGAGGAGGACGAGCAACTCTCGATGGGCGCGCAGGCGCTCTTCGTGGAGCACCCGACGGATCGGCGCAACCCATCCGTCAAGGCGATCGAGGTGGCCTGCACCCGTCTCGGACCGGCGTTGGCCCACTGTTTCACGCAAACCTTCGTGCATGGGCTCCATGCCCCGTCGCAGCGTGCCGACGCCGCCGAATGGGAAGTCGCGCTGTACAAGACCATGCGCCATCTCTTCCCCATGTCCTCTGGAAAGTGGACGATTCTCGGGAAAGGGTTACCAATGACGAGCTTGCGCGGCGACGAGCGAGCCGCCGCACCGGTGCTCGTGGCCGAGCTCCATCAGGACACCGGTGACAAAGTCATCTCCGAGCAGGACAGCCTCGTGCTATGGCATCATCTCACGTTGCACGACTGGCATCTGCTGGTTGGCGCGTTGCCTGACGAACGCGCGGATCGCGCGGCGCGCGGCTACGTGGCGCAGCACCAAGGCAAGTGGTGGCTGGTGAACACCAGCGACGTGCCGTGGTACATCATGGACGGCGACACCGACGTGCTGGTCGGCCGGAATGCGTCGGTGGAATGCATCGTAGGTCGCCGCGTTCGCATTGGCCACGCGAGGCCCGCCCGCGTCCTCCGTTTCGACGCCCTGCGCTGAGTCCGACGATGTCCGCGTCGACTGATGCCTTTGCGCGCGCGGCGACGGCGCTCGCGGATGCGTGGCACCGCGACGCGGCCCTGTTCGATACGTCGCCGACGCGTGTCATCAACGAGCTGTTGGATGCGTGCGGGAGCGACCACCGCCCGCTCGTGAATCTGCTGCTCTCCGTGGACGCCACGTTTCGTGCACGCTTCACCCTCGGAGCGACGAACGACGCGTGGGAGATGCGGCGAGCGCCCCTGGTGCACCATCTCGTCGCCACGCGATACCTGCAGCCCGACGTGGCACGTTGGGTCGTGGACGCGTGGGGAGCGGCGTTGGGTGTTGGGCCGGCAACGGTGCCGCGTCCTGCCCTGTCGCACGAACTCGAGCCCGTGGGCGCCGCGCGCACCGCCACGGCGTGGGGGGGCGCATCGACGCACGGCCACGGGACGGCATTACCGCCGCCACCGTCCGCGACCGTCCGTCGCACCACAGCGACGATGTCACCGCCGCGAATGAGTGGACACGCCGTGGCGACGACGCGGCCATCCGCGAACATGGCTACGGCGACCGCTCGGCCCGTACCGCGATGGCGGAGTACGGGTGTTGGCGTGAGCCCCGCACAGGCGGCACAGGCGCAGCGAACCGAGCGCATCTGGTTTGGCGTCATGGCCGCCACGGGCCTCATCGTCTTCGTGGCGGGCGCGATCGGCATCGCCAATCGGAAGTCGCAGGCCGCAACGGCCGCCGCGATTCTGCCGGCCGTAGCGCCCGCCGTTCGGGCGATCGATGGGCAATCCATGCGCCCCTTGCCACCGGCCGACCCCCTAACGGCGCCAGTCGTTTCCGCGGATGCCGAGCGGAGACCGGACGGCTCGTTGTCTCCGGTGGCCACCGGCCTCGGCGGCGTGTACCGCGTGCGCCAAACCGTACGCGTGGTGGACGGGAGCGCGAGCTGCTCGAGCATCGCGGCCGTCTTGGCGCCAGGCCGAACCAGTATCGAGCGCATTGAGCACCAGCCGGGATCGCGCGACTTTGCGCTCGCCACCCGCTCCGTGAACGGAACGGTCGACGCCAACGGCGCGTTCGAGATGGGCCCGTCGGTGGGCACGACGGACGGCATCCGATGGCAGTTTTCAATGCGCGGACGATTCACCGTGACCGGCTTTGTCGCCGAAACTCAAACGAAAACCAGCGCCATCATCCGGTGGGGTCGAACACAGCAATGCATAACGCTGGCCGATCTGGTCGCCGAGCGGATCACGCGATGACGGTGAGGCGCGCGCGCTGGCGCGGAAACGGGCAGGGCGAGCCGCACGCATGAGCCTCGATTCCCGGGAGCTGGTGCAGCGCGCGCTCTGTCGCGTGGTTCGCGAGCACCCTCCCGAGTGGGAGGAGGCCGCGCTGGTGCGTTTTCGCAATCGATTGCTCGACGAAACGGGGAGTGCGACGCGTCCGTTGGCCGAGCTCCTGCTGGAGGCAATCCGTCGCGGATTACCTCAGCGGCTACCCGCGTCACCGGTGGAACGCGCCGAGTGGGATACGATGGCATCGTCGTTCGCGATGCAGTGGTCGGCGGAACGCTTCGTCGCCACCGACATGGCGCGCTGGGCGATCGATTCGTGGGGCGCCGCATTTCGCCTCATTGAAGACGTGGCGCGCGCCGCAGCGCCACTGCGGTCGTCGCCGTCGGCGGCATCACCGTCGTCTATGCCGGCCGTATCGCCCCCGACGTCGGCGGCGCCACCGCGCGCCGTCACAGGCACTCGGCCAGCCCTCTCGCGCGTCCCCGTCACGCGCGTCCCCGTCACGCGCGTCCCCGTCACGCGTGCGCCGACGAGTACGTCGCGGAGCACCGCGAGCCGGACCACCACGGTCGGCGCCCGCAGCCCCAGCGTGCCCGTCGCGCCGCGTCGCTACCGCACGCGGGCCCCATCGGTCTCGCCGACATGGAGTCGTAGGGCTCGTCTCGCGATGGCGGCTGGGCTGGTGCTGTATCTGCTGGGAATGGCTCGTGTCGTATGGTCGATTCAATCGCGGCCGCGACTGGCAACGACCGCGGTGAGCACGAACCAGGCGACGGTCGTGACCTCGGGGCTGTCCGCAGCACCGACTCGATCCAGCAGCGGGGTTGGGGTTCCTTCGCTCACGCTCAACGCGTTACCACGAAACACCCTCGACTCAAGCCGTCTGCTGCTGGTGGAACCCGCGCGCCGGGCGACTGGCAGTGCCCGTCCGCTCACACCATCGGCTCGCGCGTCCGCGAGCCGTCCCGACCTCCGTTATGACGAGGTTCACCTGATCGACGGCTCACGCATGCAAGGACGCGTCGATATCGTGCGCGCGGGTGTCGTGGTGTTCCTCGACATGCGAACGGGGCTTCGCCACGAGCTCCGCAAGGAAGCGATTGATCACATCGTGACGGAATTCGGCACCACGGTGCAGTTCCGGCCCAGCGCGACCGGCGCGTCGGTGTCGGCCGCGACCCCTGTGTCGGTCGCGCGTGTACCGCGCGACCAGCCGACCCAGGGGCTGCGCGCCCGCGGCGTCAGTGGTCTATACCTCATTCGTTATGGCGACGCCGTCGCGACAGGCTCCGCCACCTGTCAGGAGATCTGGTCGAAAACGCCGCAGACATCGGACTGGGCGACGGTGCGCCATGCGCCGGGCGCCGACACGTTGACGATCGCCTTCGAGGCGGGCGACCGCTTCCCCACGGTCATTGACCAGGACGGAGCGTTCGCCTCATCGCCACGCATCATGCCCGATCAGGCGCGCACCAGCACGGCCCTCACCACGCGGTTGAGTGGACGGTTCGGGGCCGATGGAACGATGGCGTTGACCGTCAACATTTTGCTGTTTCGTCGACTGCGCGATGCCGCGGCGGACGTGTCGTGTGCCATCGAAGTGAAGGGTACGGGGCTGTTGAGTACACCGTAGCGCGGGCGTACCTAGACCTCGGACGTCCCCACGGTGCTCGTCCCTCCTGACGTTGCCAGGGGCATGGGAGCGGGGTACACCATCACGGGGTACTCACGTCGCCAGTAACGCCCGTCGGTGAGCGTGACCACGGCGGTCGCGGTCCATGCGCGCATCCACTGGTCGTCGTACCGAGAGGGCGGCACTCCCGGCGGCAGCACCACGTCGATCGTGACGTCGCAGCCCTGTCGCACGGCGAGCGTGGCCGTGGAGATGACCGCGTCCACCTCCCACACCGTGGCGCTCGGCTGACTGCGCGACTCTCGATACGCGAAGTGTAACGCGATCGACTGCAGTTGTCCGACGCGGCGCGGCACAAGGTGTATCACGTACGGTGCATGCTGTCCGGGCACGAGGTCGATAGTGGGCACCTCAAGCCGGATCGATCCGATCGTGCGCCACGCGTGCCATCGGTGGCGAAACGGCCGCAACTCCATCGCAGTGTGGATGAGGAGCAAACTGCCGACGCCCAGCGCCGTTGGATCAGCGGTCCAGATCAGCGAGGGGGCGGCCGCCAGCAGCATCAGCACGGCGCAGACGCCCGTGATGATGGCCAACCGGACCTCGGTGCGTTGCCGCAGCGGTCCCCACTGCTCCATGGCAAGACGGCGGTACGTTGCGGCCTTTATCCCGAGCGGATCGATATGCGCCTCAGCGGAGCTTGATTTTGGCGCGCGCGCGCGCGAAGATGGTCCTCATGCGATCCTTTTTTTCTGACCGACTGCGCGTGGTAGCAGCGCACGCCTGGCCCGCCACGCACCGCCGACTGCGCCATTGGGCAGGGGTATCGGTAGTCGGGCTCGCTGGCTGTGGTGGTACGCTCGCCGGCAA
>CAIUOO010000210.1 GCA_903900795.1 uncultured Gemmatimonadota bacterium
CTCAAGAACGAACTCACCGGCGGCAAGGAAGGCTGGTGGACGGCCACTGCGCCGGGCGCCGAGCCGGAAGCGTTGTACGATGTGGCGATGGCGCGTCAGGAAGCGGGCGTCGCGCAGATCGTCATCGCCGGCAAGGAATACGGCACCGGTTCGTCGCGCGACTGGGCGGCCAAGGGCACGATGCTGCTGGGCGTGCGGTCGGTGATCGCCGAAAGCTTCGAGCGCATTCACCGCAGCAACCTGGTGGGCATGGGGGTGCTGCCGCTCGAATTCGTGAACGGCGAAACGCGTCAGTCGCTGGGCCTCACGGGATTCGAGACGTACGACATCGTGGGACTCGACGACACGCTCATGCCGCGGGCCACGCTCACGGTGCAGGCCACGTCAGCGGACGGCGCAGTGAAGTCGTTCAGCGCGCGCTGCCGCATCGATACGCCGGAAGAGATGCAGTACTACAAGAACGGCGGCATTCTGCCGTACGTGCTGCGGAGCCTGATCGGGAAGTAGTTGAGGGCTGCCTGATCTGGTGAGTTTTGGATTGTGAGTCACAGTGGGTGAGTTTTGAGTCGAACGGCGACTCGAGACTCACCCACTCGGGCAACCGGGCTGCGGAGCGTCACTTTGCGCAGCCCGTCGTCCAACGCACAACCCCAAACTTGAACTCGCAACGCGAGACCCACGTGAGTCTCAGCCCTCGCGCCCATCCTTGTTCTTTATCTTGAACGCCCGGCATGCATTCCGAAGGTTGTTCTGCACCCGCGCCCGCCCGAGGACCGGAGGAACCACGTGCTAAGGTCGACTGTGACCGTGTCATCATCGCCGTCGATGCCGCTCACCGGGACATTCACCAGATATGGACCGTGGCGGAACGCCGGGCACTCGTCGCCGTCGCACTCGATGCGCAGGCCAGCGGCCGGGGTGGTGCTCGTGGGCGTCGGGCCCGGCACGCCCGGGGTCATGCCGTCGACGGACACCGCCCTCATGACTGAGGCGGTCGACGTGCGGGCCAGCTGGAAGCCGACACCGAGCTTGTTGGCCGAGGACGGGCTGGTGCCGTCGCCGCAGGCGGCGGCCGTCACGCTGGTGGCGTACATCGATCCGAGCACCGTGTGCAACGTGCGCCGCCTGTCGTGCGTCCCGACATGACGCAGGCGCCGATCGTGCTGTTGGTGAATCCCGCGGCAGGACGAGGGCGTGCCTCGCGCGTCGCCCAGGCGGCGCAGCAGGCGCTTCGCGACGCGGGTCTGTCGGTCGTCGTGCACGAAGCACGTGGACGCGGCGACGAAGCACGGATTGCCGAGGCGGCAAGCATCGCCAATGCTCAGGCGCTCGCTGTGGTCGGAGGCGACGGCGCCGTCAGTCATGCCGTGCGCGGATTGCTGGACGGTGAGGCACGCGGTGGGGCGCGCGTGCCGTTGGCGATCTTCGCGGCTGGCACCGGCAATGACTTTGCCAAGTCGCTCGCGGTCCCGGTGCACCACGTGCAACGCATGGCGGCGCACGTGGCGGCCGGCGCGACTCATGTCGTGGACGTGGGTTTCGTGAACGACGTGCCGTTCGTGAATGCGGCCGGCTTCGGCTTCGACGTGGACGTGCTCGAGCGGATGCGCACGCCGGGCATGCTGCGCGGCACCGCGGCCTATGTGAGCACGGCACTCGGTGCGCTGTTCCGCTACCGCGGCTTCCGCGCCAACCGGGCGACCGACTCCGCCCTCATGAGCCGGTCGCTCATGACGGTGTTCGCCAATGGCCGCTGTTTCGGCGGCGCCTTTCGCATCGCCCCTGACGCGCAACTCGATGACGGCGTGCTCGATTGTGTCACCATTCGCGACGTCGCGCCGTGGGCTCGCGTGCCGTTGTTCGTCCGCGCCATGCGCGGCACACACCTCGCGTCGCCCAACGTGTCCTTCCAGCGCGAGCGTCGTTTTCACCTGCGGTTCGACGCACCGCCGATGTTCGAGACCGATGGTGAGCTGCAGCAGGCCGCGTCGTGCGACGTGTTCGTGCACCTACGCGCCGGCGCGCTCACCGTCATTGCCTGACCAGCATGCAGAACACCCCGCCACCGGAATCCCGGTGACGGGGTGTGCGCGCCCCTCCACGAAGCGCGTCCTGCAACTCCCTTGTCCTCCGACCTACGGCGCCGTGATCTGATGACTAATGCTGCCGCCCAGCACGGCGCCCCCCGAGGCGCCGATGCTGTCGCCCTTCTGCGCGTTGGCCTGGCGTGTGCCCGAACCATGCGAACCGCCGATTGCCGGGCCCCTGAGCCGTCGCCAGATCGGCCGTGATCTGGTCGTCGGCCCGCTTCAATGCCGCCACAGGCCGTCAACACGCCGAAGGCCAACGGAGGAGGCAACAATCCGAGACGGAAGCGCGTACCGACGTGGGGTATGAATCCTCCGGAGATGATCGCGCCTGCACCACACACTCAAGGCATGGGTCGTGCCACGCCGAATCGCGCTATTTCGGGCCGAAATGCCGCGGAAACGTTAGTTTGGGGTAGAACGTTGTCCTCCATCGTGGCCAGCGACCCGTCTCTGTACGGCGACACCCGCACCATCCCCGTTCCAATTCCTTCCGGAGTTTTCGATGTCCATTCGCTCGCGTGCTGCGCGCTTCGTCGCGGTGCTTGCTGTTGCCGCAATCGCCCCGTCCGTCGTGGGTGCGCAGGCGGCGCCTGCGGCGGCCCTCACGCCGCTCAAGGTCGGCGAGATGGCGCCGGACTTCACGGTGACCGTCGTCACGGCGGCCGGCGTGGCCGCCAAACCGTTCAAGCTCTCCGAGCACAAAGGCGAAACGGTGGTCCTCGCGTTCTTCCCGAAGGCGCGCACCAGGGGTTGCACCGTGCAGATGGAGTCGTATCGCGACCAGTACGCGCAGACGTTTCAGGGCGGGAAGAAGGTCACGCTCGTGGGCGTCAGCATCGACAGCGACACGGCGCTCATCTCGTGGGCCACGGACGCGAAGTTCCCGTTCCATTTCGCCGCCGACACCGACCGGAAGGTCGGCGTGGCGTACGGCGCGAACGGGGGCACCGGCTTCCATAAGCGCACGCTGTACGTGATCGATCCGACCGGCAAGATTTCCTACGTGACGGCGTCGTTCAACCAGATGTCGGCGGACGCGTACACCGAACTCGGCAACGCCATCGTGCACGCCGGCAGCTCGCACTAAGCGACGGAGTCGTGACGCGCGCATCGGTACGCTCGTGAATTCCACGCAGCATCCCCGCGCCCTGCTCGCCGCACTCTATCGTGCCGCGGTGCAGGGCGCGGCGCCGTTTCCCCGCACACGCGACGCCGTGCACGCGTGGTTTGCGGCGCGCCCGTCGTTGCCGGCAGATGCGCCAGTCTATGTGATCGCGCTCGGGAAAGCGGCGCCGGCCATGATGGCAGGCGCGCTCGACGCCCTCGAACAATGGCAGCGCACGGTGCATGGGGGACTGGTCGTCGCCGCACACGAGCCAAAGCCCGGTGAGGTCGGCAGCGACCTGCCGCGGCGCATCCCGCTCATGGTCGGTGATCATCCCGTGCCGGGTCCGGCATCGCTCGACGCTGCCGACGCGCTGGAGAATCTCGCGCACCGTATCGAGGACGGCAGTATCGTGCTCGTCCTGCTCTCCGGCGGCACCACCTCGCTGTGCGCGGCACCCATCGCCACGTTGTCGCAGGCCGTCGGTGACGCGGATCGCGCCCAGTCTCGCGTGGCGAAGCTCGCCGAAACGCTGCTCGAGTCCGGGCTCGCCATTCACGAAATGAATGCGATCCGTCGTCGCGTGCTGCGCTGGGGCGCGGGACGCCTCGCGGTCAGTCTCGTGCAGCATGGCGCCGTGCACGTACCGGTGTTCGCCATCTCTGACGTGATCGGCGATGATCCGGCGGTCATCGGCTCCGGCCCCTGCTCGCCCGATCCCCTCGACGACGCCACCTTTCTGGCACTGCTCGACGCCCACGACATGCGCTCCCGCGTGGAGCGCGTGATGGGCACCGTACTGGGGCTCGAAGGGGACGGCCACCCGCCGCGCGTGCCAAACGGTGATCACCCCGCGTTCGCACGCGTGGGCTACACGCTGGTCGCGCGCAACGCCGATGCCGTGCAGGCGTTGGCCAGCGAAGCGCGCGCATTGGGCATCGCCCACGTGGTGGTGCAACAGTCACCGCTGGAAGGCGACGCGGCAGCCTTGGGCGATCAACTCGCAAGGCTCGCCGTGCAGGCCGCGCCCGACGTACCGGGTGACACGCTGTTGGTATGTGGAGGCGAGCCCGTGGTGAATCTGCGCGACACCGCCGACCGGGCGATGTCGCACGGTGACGACGACTCGCCGGACGTGGCATGGTCCGATGAGCCGCTCCGCGGCGGCCGCATGCAGGTACTCGCCCTGGCGGCGGCCCTGGCGCTCGAGGAGGCGGCAAGCCACGGCGACGCGCACGCTTGGAAGATCGCCGTGATGGCCGCCGGTACGGACGGCCGAGACGGGCCCACCGACGCGGCAGGTGCCATCGTGGATGCCGCCGTGCCCGCGTTGGCCCGACGAGCCGGACGGATCCCCGAAGACGACCTCAGTACCGGCCGATCGTGGTTCCCGCTCCATGCGGCCGACGCCCTGCTGCGCCCCGGCCCCACCGGCACCAATGTCATGGACGTCGTCGCGCTGTTGATCCGCGCCTAACGAGGCCCGTCACCGCGGCGAATGGGGCACGGTCGGTCCATCTGCCGTCGATTGCCTTGACCGAACAGGGTGAAATCTTGACGGTAGCGTCGCATTGTCGAGGTTTCGCCCGAGGGGTATCGTTGCCTATGCCCGCCAAACGCGCGTCCCGTCCCGCCGCCCGCGAGACCTCACAGGCAGCCGCACCGGCAGCCGCACCGGCAGCCTCGGGTCAGGCCGCCGCGTCGCCGCCGCCCGTCGACGCCGAGTCACCGGACGCCTACCGGCGGAGGCCCAGGCAGTCGCGGGGGCAGGCCCGCGTGGAACTGCTCCTCGATGCGGCGGCCACCGTGATCGCTGAACAGGGGCTGCACGCCGCGACCGCCGAAGCGATCGCCCTCAAAGCCCGCACGGCGAAGGGGTCGCTGTATCAGTTCTTCCCGAATCGCGATGCCGTGCTGGCGGCGCTGGCGCTGCGCTACGCCGACGAAATGCGCGCGATTCACCAGCGTGCCTTCCCGATCGATCCGCACGGCTTGCCCCTCGACCGGTTGATCGATCGCATCGTGAGACCACTCGCGGAGTTCCACGACACGCACCCCGCCTTCCGTCGCGTCTTCGCCACCGTCGAAGGCCCCGGCGACGACACCCGGTCGGCCCCCACGCGCCTACGTGCGCAGTTGTTCGACTCGTTCGTCGACCGGCTCGACGTGCTCTTCGCGGCGCGGAACCCGAAGCTCGCCACCCGCGACCGGCGTCGCGTGGCGCTGGTGGCGGCGACACTCGGGCAGTCGCTGCTGGCGCGCCGCGGCCGCGCCGTGGCCGCCGAGAAGAAACCGCTGCTCGATGACCTACGGCGCATTCTGTTGGCCTACCTTCTGCCGGTGCTCGAGCCGCCCGTGGTCACGACGGACGCGAACACTAACGCGAACGCGAACGCGGACACCAAGGCCGCGCCAAAGGCGACCGCCAAAAAACGGTGACCTCGCCACGTTGCCCCCGGCCCCGGTATCGATGACTTTTCGATATGGCCAACATCGTGAACATCGGTGTCATTCAGGACACCGCCTCGGATGATCTCGCCAGCAACGTGACGCGCGCGGTAACGCGCGTGCGCGAAGCCGCCGCGCGGGGCGCACAGATCATCTGCTTGCAGGAGCTCTTCAACGCCCCGTACTTCTGCAAGAGCGTAAAGCCCGAGCGCTTTGACATCGCCGAGCCGGCCGACGGCCCGACGGTGCAAACCTTTCAGTCGCTCGCCAAGGAACTCGACGTGGTGATCGTCGTGCCGTTCTATGAACGCGAGGCGGCCGGTCTCTATCGCAACTCGGCCACCGTGATCGATGCCGACGGCAGCGTGCTTGGCACATATCGCAAGATGCACATCCCGCACGACCCGCTCTTCGAAGAGAAGTACTACTTCGCGCCCGGCGACGTCTCGGGAGATCTGCGTCACGATGCGCATCCCGGCATCAACGGCTTCCGCGTATGGCGCACCAAGTACGCGGACATCGGCGTGCTCATCTGCTGGGATCAGTGGTACCCGGAGGCGGCGCGCATCACCGCCCTGCTCGGCGCGCAGATCCTGTTCTACCCCACGGCCATCGCGTGGCATCCCGGTGAGAAAGCCACGTTCGGCGACGCGCAGGTTGACGCGTGGCGCACCGCGCAGCGCGCGCATGCGATCGCCAACGGCGTGTTCGTGGCGTCGCCGAATCGGGTGGGCTTCGAGCCGGAGCCGGGTACCGATGGACTCGAGTTTTTCGGGCAGTCGTTCATCGCTGATCCGTTCGGCCGCTATCTCGCGCAGGCGGGCACGGCACCGGAGATTCTCGTCGCCGCCTGTGACCTCGGCCTGATCGAGGACACGCGTCGCAACTGGCCGTTCCTGCGCGATCGTCGGATCGATGCGTACGGCCCGATCACGCAGCGCTGGCTGGCGGGTCGTTGAGCGATCGCATCGAGGTGTCCGCACTCGGACCGGTGCGTATGCCCGCCGAGTGGGAGCGTCACGACGCCACCTGGATCGGATGGCCCACGCACGAACCCGACTGGCCCGGCAAATTCGCGCCGATCCCGTGGGTATACGCCGAAATCGTGCGTGCCCTCGCGCCGTACGAGCGCGTAGAGATTCTCTGTCAGGATGATGCCGTGTGCGAGGATGCGCGCGCGGCGCTCACGATGCACGGCGTGGATGCCGCGCAGTACCGGCTGCACGTGCAGCCCACGGATCGCGTGTGGCTGCGTGATTCGGGGCCGACCGGTGTCCAGCGTGCGGACGGCAGTGTCGCGCTGATCCATTGGGGCTTCGACGCGTGGAGCAAGTACGACAACTACGCCCTCGATGCGCATGTGCCGGAAGCGGTGTCGCGGGTGACCTCGCTCCCGCGCGTGGAAGCGATGCGCCACGACACCGGGCAGCGGTTGATTCTCGAGGGCGGCGGCATCGAGACCGATGGACTCGGCACGATGCTGGTCACCGAAGAGTGGCTGTTGTCCGATGTGCAGGTGCGTAATCCCGGCTTCTTACGGGCCGATTACGAGCGTGCCTTTCACAGCTACCTTGGTATCACGCACACCATCTGGCTGGGCGAAGGGTGCGTGGGCGACGACACCCATGGCCACGTGGACGACATCGCGCGCTTCGTGTCGCCGGGGGTGGTAGTATTGGCGCACGAAGACGATCCCGCCGATGAGAATCACGCGCGGTCGCTCGACAACCTGCACCGCCTGCAGGGCGCGACGGATGCGCGCGGCGAAGCGATCCGGGTGGTCACGCTGCCCTATCCGCGCGCGGTGATCATGGACGGCACGCGTTTGCCGGCCAGCTACGCGAACTTCTACATCGCCAACGGGGTGTGCCTCGTGCCGACGTTCAATGACCCGAACGATCGCATTGCGCTGAATACGCTCGCGGCACTGCTGCCGGATCATCGCATTGTTGGCATTCACGCGGTGGACCTGGTCTGGGGCCTCGGCACGCTGCATTGCCTGAGTCAGCAACAGCCCGCGGCGGCCATCATAGCGGTGGCGTCATGAACGAGTTGCCTCGCTGGGCGCAGAAGCAGAATCAGCAACGGTCGCTCGAACAGCCGAGCGACGCCGAGATGGAGGCCTTCATCGGCCCCAAGTGGGACACCGTGTACAAGCGGAAGATGGCGCCGTTTTTTGAGGATGCGTCGTTTGTCCCGACGTGGAACTGGAGCGCGGCCATCGCCTTTCCGCCGGCCTGGTTCCTGTACCGCAAGTTGTATTTGCCGTTCGCCTTTTTCTTCCTGATGCCGGGTATCGCGTTCCGTGTGCTGACCGGCACGGACAAGCCCCTCACGATGGCCGCTATGCAGCAGCCGGAGAATGAGTGGCTGCTGGTGATGAACGCGGCGGTGCTCGTATCCACGATGCTGGCGTCAGGCGGCACCGCGAACTGGTTCCTGTTTCGACGAGCCCGCGCGGCCAACCGCCTGGTGGTGCAGCAGCAATTGCCGCCGGAGGAGTCGGAGCTCTTGCTTCGTCGCGTGGGTGGGGTCAACAAGTTGGCGACCTCGCTGTTCGTGGCGCTGTCGGTGATGCTGGCCCTCGCCGCGATCGGGGGATGAATCGGTGCATTGGGGTCGCGTTGGCTCGGAACCGGGGATTCCGGTGACGCGCATCGCGCTTGGGCTGTTGTACATCGATGACTGACGCGGAGCTGGTGGTTCGGACCCGCGCAGGTGACCCCGACGCCTTTGGGACTTTGGTGTCGCGGTACTACGACGCGTGCTGGCGTTTCGCGTACCACATGCTGGGGGAGCGAGCGGATGCAGAGGACGTGGTGCAGGACTCCTTCTTACGCGCCTATCTCGCCATCGGTCGATATGACGAGCGCGATCAGTTCCGCGGGTGGCTCTTTCGCATCCTCACCAACCAGTGCCACAACGCCCTGACCTCCCGCGGCCGTCGCACGCGTCGGTTCGTGCAAGACGAGATCGCTCTTGAGTCCGCGCCGGCCCCTCCACTCGGGCTTGCGACCGGCGTCGAAGACGCCGCGCTCGTGCAGGCGCTCAGCCAGCTCGACCCGCTGCAGCGGGAAGCGCTGCTGCTCAAGTACGCGGAAGGGCTCGAGTACGGTGAGATGTCGGCCATGACCGGCGCCGGCGAATCCGCGCTCAAGATGCGGGTGAAGCGCGGCAGCGAACGGCTTCGCGCGCTGCTCGGGAGGTCCATTGGCTGACGAACGCGTTCCCGAGAATCAGGGGTCGAAGGAGCCCACCGACCTCGACCCGCGCACCTTCTCCGACGATGCGGCGCTGGTCGCCCGCCTCCAGGCATCGTACGCTCGGTTCCCATCTCCCGATGCCGCCCAGGTGGCCCGCTGCGCTACGGCGGTGCTGGCTGAAACGATGCATGCCCCGTCCCGACGCTTCGGCGGCGCGGCGCGGCCGCGCTGGTGGTGGGGCGCTGCTGCCGCCGCGGTGTTGGTGGTGAGCGTCGTGCGTCCGTGGCAGCCCGAGGTGGCAGTGCAGGGCGCCGGCGGGGCATTCGGTGGTGCGTCGGCAGCACCGGTGGGGACCACCACCGAGAGCGGCGATGCCATCCGGTTTGACCTCACGCTGCCGACCTCGGCCCAAGAGGTCGCACTGGTAGGGGATTTCAATGGATGGGATGAGCGCGCCACGCCGATGATCCGCCGCCGCACCAACGGCGCCTGGTCGGCCAGGGTGCCCCTTCCACCCGGCCGCCATGTTTACGCGTTCGTGGTCAACGGGCGCACCTGGCTGATCGACCCACTGGCGCCGCAGGTACCCGACGAAGGCTATGGCCCCGCCAACGCCGTGGTCGTGGCGGGCCCGCGATGATGCCTCGCGCACGGACGACCCTGTGGGTGGCGCTCCAACTGCTCACCATCGCGATGGCGTCGCCGTTGGCGTCGCCGTTGGCGTCGCCATTGGCGGCGGCCCCGCCGGTACACCCGGCCGATACCGTCTATTTCCGCGATCCGCAGGGACAGTTCGACGCGGCTCGCTTCGACACGCTCACCGCCAACGCACTGCGCGTGCTCCTCGACGATGCGGCCGCCAAGGGGCTGCCCACTGGCCCGCTGATCAACCGCGCGCTGGAGGGTGCCGCGCGACGGGTGGGTGGTCAACGCATTCTGAGCGTGGTGCGGGCGCACGCCGCCGCGCTGATTGAGGCGAAAGCGGCGCTGGGTGAGGGAAGTACCGTGGCCGAACTCGATGCCGGCGCCACCGCACTCCGGGCGGGGATCGACGCGAGATCGCTGACCCTGGTGCGCGGTACGCGCCCGAACGGCACCGCTGTCACGGCGCTCGTCGTGCTGACCGACCTTGTTAAGCGCGGCGTGCCCACCGCGACCGCGCGGGAGGCGGTCGCGACCATTGGCCGGAATCCCCGTTCCGACGATGCCCTGCTGGGCCTGCAAGCCACTGTGGCCAAGAACTCGCAGCGCGGCCCGGGAATGGCTCTCGATGCGCTGAATCGCTATGTTCGTGGCACGGTTACCGGGACCGTGTCGCCGTCCACTCCCGCGACGAGCGACCGCAAGCCGGTCCGCCCTCCTGATTCGTGATGTCCGCACGCCGCCTTCTCAGCGCGTCGCGCCGCCGCTCGCTGCCGAGCCGCGGATCGGCCATACCACGCGCTCTGGTGCCGTGCGCACTCGCCAGTCTCTCGATGGTGCCGTCGCTGTCGGCGCAGGTCCGCGGTGATGCGCCGATCGCGCCCGCCTCCACCATTGGTCCCGTCACCGACGTGTCCACGTTGTCGGTGCTGGGTATGGCGGCGCTCCCCGACGGCACCGGCAACGCGCTCATGCAGCGCAACGACGTGTGGCTCGGCGCCACGCAGCCGTTGGGCCGGATCGGACGGGTGCGCCTGGCCGCGTTGGCGACCGGAAATTGGCGCGTGCCGCAAGGCGTCGGTACGGATGGACAGCTGGAAGGAACGCTCGCCGTGCGGGCGCGGGCGCGCGTCGGCGAACAGCGCGTATGGAGTGCCATCAGCTACGGGCATGCCTCCGTGAACGGAGCCAATCCCACGGCCAACATTCTGAGAAACGCCATGCCGCCGATGTCCGCAGGCGGCCTCGACATGCGCGCCGTCGACACCACCGTCTCTCGCCGCGTCGACGTCGGCGCGATCAGTCGGGCTGAAGCCGGCGTGATGACGAACGTGTCGGGTATGGAGTTCTCGTTTGGCTTCTCGGTGGAGCGCGCCACGCGTACGACCACGCAGACGATCACGATCGACGATCCCGACGCCATCATGATGCCGACCGTGGGCGGGTCTACGCGGCTCGTGAACAAGCGCACCACGCGCTCATTGCAGCGCCGGGATATCGCCACCGGCATCGCGTCACTCGGTTTCAACACCGGGCCGACCACGTGGTTGATGTCGGTGACCTCGCCGGTCGCCACGTGGATTTCCAGCGATGCGCTCTCCCCCAAGCCAAGCATACGGCCCACGGTGGCGTCGCTGGCGGTGGTGCAGCCGGTCACCGCGTGGCTCTCGCTGGTCGGCGCGGCGGCGACGAACGCCGCCACCGTTGGTGGCACTGTCGGTGGCACCGCGTTGCGCGATGACGTCGACCAGCCGCGCACCAGCCGCTTTGCCCCCGTGGTCGCGATTGGCGTGCGCATTGCGCGCCTACCCTACCGCGGCACGGACGGTACGCCGGGCGGCATTCTCGCCTTCGAAACGCGCACCCTCGGCTCCGTCGACTCGATGGCGGTGGAACTGGGCGTGTCGGCGCCAGACGGCGACACCCTGCGTGTGGTACTGCTGATCGATGCGCCGCGTGCCGAATCGGTGGAGCTGATGGGCGATGCCACCGAGTGGATGGTCACGCAAATGCAGCGCACCACGAACGGACGGTGGCGCGCCGAACTCAAACTCGCGCCGGGGATGCACCGCATCACCGTGCGCGCCGATGGGGGGGCGTGGATCGCGCCGCCGGGATTACCGATGGGCAGTGATGACTACGGGAGCCCGGTAGGGATGATCACGGTGCGCGGGAAGCGGCGCTGAGGACGGACGGGATTGCGCGGATTCAGTGAACAGTGGTCTGAACTCTGGCGTCAGACCGTGTATAGCGGTCGGAATTCAGCAACGACCGTGTTCAGTTGCGAGCGAAGTTTTTGATGTAAACGCATACGGGCCCCGTCGATTGCTTCGACAGGGCCCGCCGTTTTTCCGAAGACGCTCGTCACTGAGCACTGTAGCTGCTGAGTTCTGACCGCTATACACGGTCTGACGCCCGAACTCAGACCACCGTGTACTGACCCAAATCGACACGCTCCCTACTTCCCGCCTTTGACCCGAATCACCTGCGTCGTGCTGTCCGTGATTCCCGCCCCTGACACCATCAGCGTGAGCTGATAGTCCCCCGCCGGTACCTGCGGGAAGTTGATGTTCAGGCTGCGTCCCGGTCCGCCATCCGGACGACCGTTGTCGTTGTACTTGATCGACACCGGCGTCACCGACTTCGACAGGCCGAACGAACTGCCGAGTTTCTGGAGAAAACCGGCGCCCACACGCGTGGCGCGCAGGCTGACTTGCAGCGGCTGCCCCGGTGACACCGGGCGGTACATCTCCCAGTAGATGCCGATCGACGTACCCCCCTCGATCTCGTTGCTGCCGTAGGCTTGCAGCGCATTGCGCTCGAGCATCGGCGTGGCCGATACATCGCCGCGCTGCAGCAGCAGGTATTCCGACAAGCGCGTGCCGGCCGGCAACGGCGAGATCACCGTGCGGACTCGCGCGGCGCGCTTGCCGACCGGGGCCAGCACTTCGAGACTGGCCAGCATCGGTGACGGCACCGGCAACAGCAGGGCGCCGTTGGCTTGTGCGCTGTCGCGCTTCGCCTGCAGCGGTTCGCGACCAGTGAAGGCATCGAGTGTGAGCGCGGCGGTGTACGGCGCGCGTCCCATTTCGAGTTCGCGCATCAGGCGATAGCCGCCCGCCACGATCGTGGTGTCGCCGCGCAGGAAACGCGCGAACTGATTCGGCAGCGCGCCGAAGCCGGTCGCGAAGCGCGGCGCGTAGCGCATGCGCGCCTTCTCGCGTTTCGGATTCCAGTCGGCCGGTGTGGCGGACAACGGCGTGGCGATCGCTTCGACCGTCGCCATGAAGTCGTAGCTGGGCGTCGGCTCGTGACCGATCACCGAGGGCGGACGCGGATCGGCCACGCCACCGTTTTGCACCGACCACGCCGTGGGCCAGCCGTAACGGATCTGCGACTCGAGCAGATCGTCGCCCCATTGCAGGTCGTACGGAATGCGCGCGAGCGAATGCACGCGCGACATCGTGCGGCGCGCGTACAGCTCGTTCTGGATGTCGTTGGACGGAAGCATCCACAGCGGCTGTGCGAGACGCAGCACGCGCACGTTCTCGGCGCTGCGGTTGGCGCAGGGCGTCGCCCTGTACGCGGCGTGCACGGCGGGATCGAGCCACCAGGAGAGGTCGGTCCACGTGCACTGCTGCGCCACCGGCATCGACGCGAGCGCGCGCGCAAACGCGGCCGTGGCGTCCTTGTGCTGATTGGCGTTGTGCAGCGCGAGTCCCTCGAGCGCCTCGCACCACCACTGGGTGCCCTTGCAGGCGCGGGCCGCACTGATGGCGACATCGCGCTGCTCGGACTCGATCGCGTAGCGCACGCGCATGCCGTTCACCCAATCGTCCTTCGGGTCGGCGACCTGCGCCTGCGCCAGCAGGTCGAGCAACTGTTCGCGCTCGAGCTTCGCGTCATTGCGCTCGGCCGGCGGCGGCACGTCGCCGTTGTTGTTCCAGTAGCAGATGCGACCCAGCTGGACTTCGCAGTACGCGTCGGCACCGCCGTTGTAGAAGCGCAGCCCCGTCCGATGATTGCGTTCGAAGCCGTCCTGCATCGTGCGCGCCTGCGAGCCGAGCGAAGACATCACCGACGGATTGCCGCGCAGTGGATCGGCCGGCACGTTGGCGATGCCACCGACGAGCGGAGGACGGGTCGTATCCGCCGGCGGCGGGCCGGCGGGCGGCGTCTGCGCCGACGCGACCGACGAGAACATCGACGAGAGCGACACGAATGCCGCCATCGCCCACGAGAGCGACGCGGCAGACATGAACCGGCGGCGAGCGATCTGATTCACCAAGGGCCTGCTCCTGAGAGAAATCGACAGCGCGCCGCGCGACCGGTAGCGGTCGGCACGGCGCGACATCGACACGACATCGAGGCGCCCGGATGCGCGGGGGCGCGTCGTGCGAAGTTAACGCTCGGAGGAACGCCCCGGGATTCAGAAGGTCAACTTCACCCCGGCCGTGAGCGCCCAGTTGTGCGCGAGGTTGCCCTCGGCACGGAAGCCCACCGCATCCTCCGAATTGAATCGGCTCACCCAGTCCTTGGCCTGCACCCGCAGGGCAAAGCTCTCCGTGAGGCCGACATCGAGGCCTACCCCGCCGGTGTAGGCAATGTTCGAGGCACGCACGTCGAACAGGGAATTCTTGATGTCGTTCGCCAGTCCGCCGATACCGACCTGCACGAACGGCGCGATGCCGGTCTTCTTGCCCGGCAAGCCGCCCAGTTCGAGCCCCGCGTCGTACAGCCACGTTTTCACCGTCCCCACGTTGACACCACCGAGCAGCAGCAACCCTATGCGCAGGTCGCCTGACGCATAGGCAAGGTTGCCGACGAGCGAAATGCCCTTGGTGAGCGGGATGCTGGCCTGTCCGCCCACCATCGGCGCGTTCGTGGTCGACAGGCTCGTGCCGATCGGGCCGTCGTACCAGTTGCCGGTGACCAGGTACCCGGTGTACGGGGTGAGCGTGGCGCCGACGCCGGTCTGGGCCTTCGCGGTGTCCGCCACCAGCAGCGTGGCGAGCAACGACGAGGCAACGACCACGGCCAGCGTGCGGGGCGCGGACGCGGGACGCGAGAGCGAAGCGGTGTGCAACTGCGTGCGGGGTGCGGTGCGGACGGAATTCGACATGCGGGATCTCCTGAGGGTGACGAGTCCTCCAGGTGCATGTCGAGGACCGCCGCGCCCGTTTGGCCGTCACTCAGCGTCGATTGGGGCCAAGACGTTGCGGCTGGATGAGTTATCCGCCTTTCCCCAGGTCAGCGATCATCCCCGCATACGCAACGAGCGTCCCCAATAGAGGACGCTCGTCTGTGCCAATCAACCGACAGCCGATCGACGAATGACCGCTATTCGTCGTCCGGCGCCTGCGGCACGCCTCGCAGCTGGACCGCCTCGGATTTCACGCGCGCACGGATGTTCAGCATCTCGACGATCACCGAGAAGGCCATCGCCATGTACGTGTAGCCCTTCGAGATGTGCTGCCCGAACCCTTCAGCCACCAGGTTCGTGCCGATGAGCACCAGGAACGACAGCGCCAGCATCTTCACCGTGGGGTGCTCGTCGACGAAATCGCTGATCGGGGTCGCCGCCACGAGCATGACGCCGAGGGCGATCACGTTGGCGGCAATCATGATCACGACGCTGTCGGCCATGCCAACCGCCGTGATGACCGAGTCCAGCGAGAACACGATGTCGATGACCGCGATCTGGGCGACCGTCGCCCACAACGACCGTCCCCCCTTCGTGGTGGCCGTGGACTCTTCGGGACCTTCGAGCTTGCTGTGAATCTCGACCGTGGCTTTCCCGATCAGGAACAGCCCGCCGACGAGCAGGATCAGGTCCCGACCCGACACGTCGTGTCCGAACAGGGCGAAGAGCGGCTCGGTGAGCCGCATGACCCAAGTGATCGACAGCAGCAGCGCGACCCGCGAAATGAAGGCGCCCATCAAACCGAAGCGTCGCGCCTGCGGCTGATCAGCGGCCGGTAGCTTCCCGGACAGAATCGAGATGAAGATGATGTTGTCGATGCCGAGGACGACTTCGAGCACTGAAAGCGTCAGCAGGGAAATCCACGCCTGCGGATCAGAGAGCAGATCGATCATCGACACAAGGTAATTGGCTATCTTTCGAAAATGTCCGCTCTCTCGACCACTGCCGCGTCGTCTGACGCCACCGCGATCTCACGTCCTGCCGTCGTCCTGTTGTCGGGCGGCCTCGACTCCACGACGGTGCTCGCCGTGGCGCGCCGTGATGGGTTCACACCGTACGCGATGACCTTCCGGTATGGCCAGCGTCATTCGCTCGAGATCGACGCCGCCCGTCGGGTGGCCGCAGCCCACGGCGTCGCGAAGCACGTGGTGGTCGACATCGATCTCCGACAGTGGGGCGGCTCCGCCCTCACGGCGGATGTGGCCGTGCCGAAGGATCGCGACGTCGAGCATCCCTCCGACGAGATCCCGGTCACGTATGTGCCGGCGCGCAACACGATCTTCCTGTCATTTGCGCTCGCCTGGGCCGAGACGCTCAACGCGCAGGCGATCTTCATCGGCGTAAATGCGCTCGACTATTCGGGCTATCCCGACTGCCGGCCCGAGTACATCGCCGCCTTTGAGCAGATGGCGAACCTGGCTACCCGCGCTGGCGTGGAAGGTGCGCAGCGTCTCACGATCCACGCGCCGTTGCAGCACCTCAGCAAGGCGGACATCGTTCGCCTTGGCGCCGAGCTCGGCGTGGACTATGCCATCACCACCAGCTGCTACGACCCGTCCCCGGATGGAACGGCATGCGGCCACTGTGACGCCTGCCAGCTCCGCTTGCGCGGCTTCGCCGAAGCGGGGGCCGTCGATCCGATCGCCTACGCGGCGGGTAGCTGATCGATGGCGTATACGGTTCGCGAATGTTTTTACACGCTGCAGGGTGAGGGGGTGCAGGCTGGGCGCGCCGCCGTGTTCTGCCGGTTTTCGGGGTGCAATCTCTGGACGGGTCGCGAAGCCGACCGGTCCACCGCGGTGTGCACGTTTTGCGACACGGACTTCGTGGGGGTCGGCCCGGACGGGGGCAAGTTCGCGACGGCCGCGGAGTTGGCGGCGTTTGTGAAGAGCCGCTGGCCGGCCAACGCACCCGCCAGCGTACGCCCGTTCGTGGTCTGCACGGGTGGTGAGCCGTTGCTGCAGCTCGATGAGGCCGTCGTCGCGGCGCTGCACGCCGAGGGCTTTGAGATTGCCGTGGAGACCAACGGGACCCAAGCGGCACCCAAGGGACTGGACTGGATCTGCGTGAGCCCCAAGGCCCAGGCCCCGCTGGTGCTCACGTCGGGGGACGAACTCAAGCTGGTGTACCCGCAGCCCACGGCCCTGCCCGAGCGCTTTTCGGGGCTCGACTTTCGGCATTTTCTGCTGCAGCCGATGGACGGACCGCAGGCAGTGGAGAACACGGCCGCGGCGCTGGCCTACTGCTTGGCCCATCCGCAATGGCGCCTGTCCGTGCAGACCCACAAGGCGCTCGGGATCCGGTAGCCGAGGGCGCCAAACGCCGAGGGATGGCGGCAAACCGAAATTTTCCCGTAGGGTGACCATCGGCGGTAGCGTGGCGGCCATGGCTGGGCTAGGTTCCCACCTCCGAACGAACCTTGCCCCCGCGCACCGCGTATCGTGATCTCTGTCTCTCGCCAACTCCTTTCGCTCAGCTTGTGTGGCGCGCTCGTCGCGCTCGCACCGCGCCTGGAAGGACAGTCGGTCGAGAAGCTCGAGAGCCGAAAACCGTTTGCCGCGTGGAGCGCATCCGCGCAGAATCTCCGTGATTCCATCGTGGCCAAAGCGCGTGGACAGATCGGCACGCGGTACAAACTGGGCGGCACGAAGCCCAATCTCGCACTCGACTGCAGCGGCCTCGTGAAGTACGTCATGGGCGCACTCGACGTGATGCTTCCCCGCACGGCGCAGAAGCAGGCCACGGTGGGTCAGGAGGTGCCGAAGGATCTCGCGGCGCTCAAACCGGGCGACCTGCTCACCTTCGGCCGCGGCAAGCGGATCTCGCACATCGGTATCTATGTCGGTGAAGGCCGGATGGTGCATGCGAGTACCTCCCAGAGGCGCGTCGTCGAGACCCGCATTTCCGAACGCTCGCCGCTGATCCGTCAGTGGAAGGGCGTACGTCGCCTCGTCGGTGGCGCCGGCGTTACCATGCGGGATTCGCTGCTCGCATTTGCCGACTCGCTCCAGCAATAACGTTCGCCATCACGTTGTTCATTGTTGCCAAGTGGCCGATTCGCCCCCAGCATTGGGGGCGTTTTTCTTTTCGAGCCGACCCTTGGAGGAATTCATGTCCGTCCTGAATGGCCGCACCGCTCGCGCCCTGCTCTTCGCCGCGCCGCTGTGCCTGTCCGTCGTGTTGCCTGCCGGCCTGGCGGCCCAGGCGTCAGCCACGCCATCGCCGCCGAAGAATCGGCTCACGATCGCCGACTACTTCAACTGGGAAGATGTCGCCACGCCCACCATGTCCCCCGATGGTCGTCAGATCATCTACACGCGGACGTGGATCGATCAGCTGAACGACAAGCGCGAGTCGTCGGTGTGGATCATGAACGCCGACGGCACCAAGAACCGCTTCCTCGTGAAGGGGTCCGATGCCAAGTGGTCGCCTGACGGGTCGCGCATTGCCTACGTGGCGCCGGGTGAACCCGGCGGGGCGCAGATCTGGGTGCGCTACATGGACGCCGAGGGGGCGACCACGCAGATCACGCGCCTGACGGAAGCCCCGGGTGATGTCGAATGGTCACCCGACGGCAAGACGATCGGCTTCGGGATGCTGGTGCGCGGCACCGACGCGTGGCGCATCGCGATGCCCACACCGCCGCGTGGCGCGAAGTGGACGGAGGCGCCGCGCGTCGTCACGACGGTGAAGTATCGCGCCGACCGTCAGGGGTTCCTCGAAGATGGATTACGTCAGCTATTCACGGTGCCGGCCGATGGCGGGACGCCGAGCCAGGTCACGAGTGGTGCCTGGGCGGCCAACGGCACCACGTGGATGCCCGATGGCAAGAGCTTCGTGTTCACGTCGTTGCGTACGGCCGACGCCGAATACGCCTGGCGACAGAGTGACATTTACAAAGTGGACATCGCCACCGGCGGTGTGTCCGCGCTCACCACGCGCAATGGCCCGGACAACTCGCCGGTGCCGTCGCCCGATGGCCGCTTCATTGCCTACACGGGCTACGACAGCACGGACGCCACGTGGAAAGACGCCACGATGTACGTGATGGACGCCGACGGCAAGAACGCGCGCGCGCTCACCGAGAAGCTGGACCGCTCGCCGAGTGGCATGATGTGGGCGCCGGACGCGAGCGGGGTGTACTTCAACGTCGAGAACGAAGGCTCGCGAAACCTGTACTTCGTGTCGCTCAAGGGTGACATCCGTCAGGTCACGAAGGGCGCGCACGTGCTCACGGTGTCTGACATCAATAAGAACTTCACCGCCGTCGGTGTGGCCACCTCGCCCACCAGGCCCAACGACATCGTGGCGTTCGATGTGCGCACGCCGGCCATCAAGCAGCTCACCGATGTGAATGGTGATGTATTGGCCGGCAAGCAGCTCGCGACCACCGAAGAGGTGTGGTACACCTCGATGGACGGCCAGCGCATTCAGGGCTGGATCGTGAAGCCGGCCGACTTCGACGCGACGAAGAAGTATCCACTCATGCTCGAGATTCACGGCGGCCCGCACTCGATGTACAACGTGGGCTTCAACTTCTCGCGGCAGGATCATGCGTCGAACGGCTTCGTGATGCTGTACACGAATCCGCGCGGCTCGACGGGCTACGGCTCGGCATTCGGCAACGCGATCAAGAACGCGTATCCCGGCAAGGACTACAACGACCTCATGGCCGGCGTGGACACCGTGGTCAACCGCGGCTTCGTGGATAGCAACCGGCTGTATGTGTTCGGCTGCTCCGGCGGCGGCGTGCTCACCGCCTGGACCGTTGGCCATACCGACCGCTTTGCCGCGGCCGCGTCGCAGTGCCCGGTGATCAACTGGCTCAGCTTCGTGGGAACGACCGACGGGTCCAGCTGGTATTACAACTTCGCCAAGTATCCGTGGGACGATCCCAGCGAGCATCTCAAGCGCTCGCCGTTGATGTATGTGGGCAACGTGAAGACCCCGACGCTGCTGATGACCGGCGTGAATGACCTGCGCACGCCGATCAGCCAGACGGAGGAGTTCTACGAGGCGCTGAAGATCCGGAAGGTGCCCACCGCGATGATTCGCTTCAACAACGAGTGGCACGGCACCAGCTCCACGCCTTCGAACTTCATCCGCACGCAGCTCTATCTGCGCAGCTGGTTCGACAAGTATCAGACGCCGCCCAAGGGGCAGCGCGTCACGCAAGACCAGCCGTAAGCGTACCTGTGGGGTACGAGTGAGTGATGTCTTGAGTCGGGGGCGCGGCGCCGATGTCGGGAGCCGCGCCACTGGCGAGGCTGGACGCCTCGAGCGCGCCTTCGTTGTCCGGCCGGTTTTTCGAATGCGTGACGTACGACACTTTCCTGTGACGCGCTCGACCGGTACGTTTTCCATCCTGTCCTACCTCTCGCCACCAATTCCATGAGCTCGTTTCCATTCCGTCAGCGCGGCATTACCGCGCTCACTGCCCTGCTCGTCGTTACGTTGAGCGCCTGCACCGACACGGCCAGCCGTGCCCGTGCGGACTCGTTGTCGGCCGCTCTGGCCAATGCAAGCGCCGAACGCGACTCGCTGCAGGGACTGATGCAAGGCACCAGCGCCGATAAGGATCGGGCGCTTGCGCAGGTCGTCGAGGCCTCGAAGTTCGCCGACGAAGTCGACGCCGAGCTGCGCAAGGTGCGCGGCCTGTCCAGCAAGGTGGGCGTCACCAAGAGCGACGAGTCGGGCAAGACGGAAGCCGCCGCGGCCCAAAAGGACATCCTCGACCGCCTCACCCAGATGCGGCAGCGGTTGGCCGCTCGCCAGCGTCAGGTGACCGCGCTGCTGGACACGTTGAAGACCATGCGGGCCGACTCCAGTGCGGCCGCCACACTGCTGGCGGATCTCAACGCGCGGCTCGCCACACGCGACAAGGAAATCGCGGCATTCCAGGACGAGATCCGCGCGCTGCGCACGCAGAACGAGCGGCTCACCGTCGAGAAGGCCGTCCTCACCGACACGGTGAAGGCCATGGACGTGCGCGAGAACAAGGTGTTTTACATCGTCGGCTCACGTCGTCAGTTGATTGCCGACAAGCTGGTCACCGAAGAAGGCGGCTCGCGCGGCCTGCTCATCGTGAAGCTTGGCAAGACGCTGGTGCCGGCCCGTTCGCTCGACGAGGCGCGCTTCACGCGGGCCGATCGCCGCGAAGTGCTCACGATCCCGCTGCCCCGTAGCGATCGCCCGTACCGCATCGTGTCTCGGCACGATGTAGGGCTCATCGAAGCCGCCAAGAAGGAAAAGGATGGCGCCTTCCGCGGCGAAAGCATTCGCATCACCGACCCGGTGAAGTTCTGGGCGTCGTCGCGCTACCTGATCATCGTCGAGAAGTAAGCGCGGTCAGACGTGGGGGAGTTCTCGATCTCCCACGTCGCCGCCGTGCTGGTGCCAGTCCAGCTCTTCCGGCGAGAGCGGCCGGATGGCCAGATCAACCGCCAGCCACGTGGTTTTGGCGAACGGGTAACAAAACACGCAGCCGGACAGCATGAGGAAGGCCGTGACGTACGTGATCAGATCCCAGGGCGGATCGGGCCAGGTCAAATACACAAAGCCGCAGACGCAGAAGAACAGGATCAGTTCGACCGCAATCAGGTTGAACAGGTATGCGCCAACGAAGTAGTCCTTTTCTCCCCGCTCGAGGCGAATGTCGCAGGTCGGGCAGCGGTCCTTGAGTTCGAAGAACGACGCGAAGATCTCGCGACCGCCGCAGTGCGGGCAGCGTAGTTGCAGAGCGCGGACAATGAGTTGGGTGATCGACGGTCGGGCAACCGTGGCCGTTCCGTCGGTCATCGCTGGGGAAGCGCGGCGAGAAATGCGCGGAGGTACTCACCCCACACTTTCGGCGCCGAGTGTGTACCGTGCCCTCGCGTTTCTGGTGTGATTGGCAACAGAATGAACTTCGTGCGCGGCATCATCGCGGCGTACCGCTCGGCCATGCCTAGCTCCGGCGGATTCACCTGATCGTCTGCCGAGTTGATGAACAGGGCGGGGGCGGTAATACGCGACAGGTTCGGCGATGGATCGTAGTCACGCGATGCGTCGAACTGGTACAGGAAGTCGTTCGCGTCGGTGGTGGCCATGCGCGCATCGAGGTATGCGCGGATCACGCTGTCGGCCTTGTCGCGCGTGGGCGCCTGCGTTTGCTGCACGAGCGGCGCGCTCGACATGATGTACAGCATCATTTGCGCGGCGCGCAGGCCAGGAGGCGTGCTGGTGTACTCGCCACCATTCCACGCCGGATCATTGCGAATGGCATCCATCGCCATCGTACGGATCATGCGATTGCGACCCGCGATCTGCGCGGGGACGCACGCATACGGTGCGAGCCCGTCCATGAATTCGGGGTACGTATGTCCCCAGACCCAGCCGTGCATGCATCCCATCGAGGTGCCCATGATGAGACGCAGGTGGTTCACCTTGAGATGCTCGGTGAGCAACCGGTGCTGCGCGGTAACCATGTCGTCGTACGTGTACTTCGGGAATCGCGCATGGAGGCCATCGCTGGGCTTACTCGAGCCACCATGACCAATGCCGTCGGGGAGCACGATGAAATACTTCGCGCTATCGAGCAGCTTGCCGGGGGCGAAGAGTTCGCCGGCATAGGCGGTGGAGAGAAAACTGCGCCCCGTCCCGCCCGTGCCGTGCAGAATCATGACGGCATTGCGCACTGTGCCGCGGGCATCACGCTGCGGCGTGCCAATCGTGGTGTAGTGGAGTCGCAGCTCGGGGAGCCGTTCACCCGAGCGGAACGTAAAATCCGTGACGACGAAGTCGCCCTGGGTGCCGGCGCGAGCCCAACCGGCAGCGGGAGTCGTGGTCTGGGCGTTGCCGACCGACGCGGTTGCGGCTGAGCTCGAAATGGACAGCGAGCTGAGCAGGATGCGAAGAAGCGATGCACGTGACATACTGCAAGGTACCGCCGATCAGCACCGTGCGCTGGGGAACCCGCTACACGCCGTGTGCGTGGTGTGTTACCGGACGCGACGCAGGTGAAGGCGGATAGGCTCTGGTACCGCGCGCGGTTGGCCAGCGCTTCGCCGTTGGCGAGGGTGCCGGACAGCAGCATATCGGTGGCGCCGAGATTCGGCGTGGCCGTCGACTTCTTGTACGGCAACGGCGTGTCACCCGACTTGATGAGACCGGCCACGTGCGCCTGCGCGCTGCCGCCGACGCTCGGGTAGATGATCACGTCGAACTTCGCGCGGAGATTGCCGTCCCTGAGCTTGATGTCGGCGAAGTCATGGCGCGTACCCGACACATGGCACGAGCGCTCACCGGGTGCACATTTGGTGCACATTTGAGGAGGTCACCGGTGCCGGTCGCTCCTGTCGCTCCTTTACCATCACCAATCGCCACCAAGCGCACTCTACCGTCAGCCGTCCGGTGCATCGTGCTTGCCCTCGGCTTCGTTGCGGCCGCTGTACCAGCCCAGGCCCAATCGTCGGGATTCACCACCACGCCAGCGCTCCCCTGGCCTCCCGTCGCCACCTTCTCCATCCTCGGCTACGACCCGGCCACCGGTGAAGTCGGCGGCGCAGTGCAGTCACGCGTGTTCTCGGTCGGCAATGGCGTGCTTTGGGCCGAGGCCGGCGTGGGCGCAGCGGCCACGCAGGCCATCGTCGACGTGAGCTACGGTCCGCAGGCAATCACACTGCTCCGTCAGGGGGTGAAGCCGGCCGAGGTCGTGACGCGCGTGCGGCAGGGCGACCCCGATCCGCGCCCAGTGGACTGGACGAAGGAAGGCCGCCAGTTCGCCGTCATCGACGCGCAGGGGAACGTGGCCGCATACACCGGCCCCAAGGCCACCGAATGGGCGGGTGACAAGCAGGGGAAGTTCTGCACCGCGCAGGGCAACATCCTGGCCAGTGCCGAGGTGGTGAGCGCCATGGTGAACGCGTTCGAGAACACCACGGGCCATCTCTCGTTGCGCCTGATGGCGGCGCTCGAAGCGGGGCAGATGGCCGGCGGTGACAAGCGGGGCATGCAGTCGGCCGCGATGCTGATCGTCAAGAAGGACGGCGGCGTGTGGCTGCACAACGATGTCGTGCTGCGCCTGCAGGTGGACGATAGCCCCGAGCCCATCAAGGAACTCCGCCGGCTCGTGGACAAGGCGGCGACGATGCGGCGGCCGCGCTGATGCGGCGGGATGAGCAAAAGGCGGAGCCGAAAGCGGCCCCGCCTTTGCCCATCTGTCGTTAGAACAAAGTCCGCGAATTACTGACCGCGCACCGGTGCATCGGGCACCGTAATCCCCGCCACCTGCAGCGACTTGAGCAGCGCCGGCAACCGGGCGGTCTTCACCGACGCCACGCGCGCGCCGTGCTGCTCGAGTTCGCGCGTGAGGCTCTGCAACTGCGACTGCTGCGCGGCCGACACCGGGAAGCTGCTGTTCAGCGCACTGTTCAGCATTCCCGCACGTCCGGTGAACGATCCGTCGGCCTGCCCCGATGCACCCACGTCATCGTCGCCACCGGGAGGCGTACCGCCAGCCGGCGGACCACCCGCTCCGCGCGGCCGTGACGCCACCGCCTGGCCGACTTCCTTCACGTAGCTCGCGAGTTCCTTGTCGATCGCGGCCAGGCTCTGCTTGAGCTCGGGCGTGAGCTTGGCGGCGTTGGCATCGGCAGCCTTCTTCACCTCGGCGAAGCGCGCGACCACGCTATCCCCGCGGGTCTGCTGCGCCGTGATCGCCTTCTGGAGCTGCACCACCTTGAACCGGAACGCGTCGAGCGCCTTGAGTTCGCCCTCCGACATCGCCTGCTCGGTGTCGCGCAGCAAGGCGAAGCGCTGCGTGAGCACCGTGCTCGCGCCACTCTTCGGCGTGATGGTGAGACGCACCGTGTAGCTCCCCGGCGCGGCGGTGTAGCTTGGCGTCGCACCGCGACCAAAACCACCGCCGAAACCACCGCCGCCGAAGCCACCGCCTCCACCGGCAGCGGGTGCACGACCCGCCGCCACGTTGGTATCCACGGCGGCCGTGAGCGGCGCACCAACGCGCATATCCCACACCGGGCGGAACATGCCGGTGCGACGCGGCACCGGCAGTTCGCGCACGATGCGTCCGCCCCCGTCGATGATCTCGAGCTTAGCTTTGTCCTCGGCCGTGATCGTGTTGATCAGATATGCCAGCCGCACGCCGTTGTCGGGATTCTGTCCGGTGTAACCGGTGGTGCCCATCCCCGAGTTGCGGCTGTTGTTGAGCGTCATCGCGATTTCATTTCGCGCTGGGAACAGATACGCCACGCCGGCCCGCTTGGCCGCGGCGAGCTGCTCCAGTGGTCCGAGATCATCGAGGATGTACACCCCACGGCCGTGCGTGCCAAGCACGAGGTCGTTCCATTCCGACTGGATCTGCATGTCCCACACCGGCACACCCGGCACGCCACTCTTGAGCTGCGTCCAGTGCACGCCGTTGTCCACGGTGAAGAACGCGCCGAACTCCGTGCCCACGAACAACAGGTTGGGCTGACGGAAATGCTCGCGGATCACCTGCACCGAACCACCGTCGGGGAGGTCACCGGCAATTGACGTCCACGTGCGCCCGTAGTCGGTACTACGCATGACGTACGGCGTGAAGTCGTTGCTGCGATGACCGTCGAAGGTGGCGTAGAGCGTGCCTTCGGTGTGCGCGGAGAACTGCACGCGGCTCACGAACGTGGTGTCGGGCACGCCGGGGAAGCTGGCGGTCTTCGTCCACGACTCGCCGTCGTTCCGCGTGACCTGAATGAGCCCGTCGTCGGTGCCCACGGCCAGCAGACCGGCGCGCCGCGGCGACTCGGAGACCGTGGAGATGTTGCTGAACTCGGCCGTGCCCTCGTGCAACCCCAACACGTCTCGCGACGGGATCGCGCCGCGCATGGGCAGGCTGTCGCGATCGACATTGCGCGTGAGGTCGGGGCTGATCGTGGTCCACGAGTCGCCGCGATCGGCGCTCTTGAACAGGTGGTTCGCGGCGATATACAGCGTGCGACCAGTGTGCTGCGACGGAACGATCGGCGCGCTCCAGTTCCAGCGATGCCGTTCTCCGTTCTTCGGATACGGCTTGATGCTCTTGGTCTGGCCGGTGCGCGCATCGTAGCGAACCACGCCGCCGTTCTGCGACTCGGCGTAGGCGATGTTATGATCGAGGGGATCCGGCACGTTGTAGAAGCCGTCGCCGCCCGCCATACGATACCAGTCGGCGTTCGACGGACCGAACGCGTTGCGGGTGCGACTCGGTCCGCCCCATGTCTGATTGTCCTGCAGCCCGCCGTACACATTGTAGAACGGCTTGGCGTTGTCCACTGCAACGGCGTAGAACTGCGCGCCCACGATGTTCTCGACGTTGTACCAGGTGCGGCCGCGATCGTACGAGATATCCACGCCGCCGTCGTTGCCGAGTACGATGTGTTCGCGATCTTCCGGGTTGATCCAGAGCGCATGCGCATCACCATGCACGCCGCCACCGCCGGCAAAGCCGATCCACGTCTTACCGCCGTCGTACGACTCCTGTGAGTTCGCGTTCAGGCGATACACGTGCTCGGCGTCGGTCGGATCGCAGCGCACTTGGCTGTAGTACCACGCGGTGCCGTTGCTGCCGTTCACCAGTTTCCACGTCGCGCCGGCATCATCACTGCGATAGAAGCCGTTAGCGGCCGCCTTCGCGTGCACCGAGGCATACACCGTGCTGGGACGCGATCGGCACACCGTGAGGCCGATGCGTCCGATCTCACCGGTGGGCAGACCACCCGCGAGCTTGGTCCACGTCTTGGCGCCGTCGGTGGTCTTCCAGATGGCACTCTCAGTACCGCCGGGCAGGAAGCCGTACTCGCGACGTTCACGCTGCAGCGAGGCCGCATAGAGCACGTCGGGGTTGCCCGGATCCATCACGAGTTCGGTGAAGCCCGTCTGCGCGGAGATAGACTTGGTGTTCGACCACGTCTTGCCGCCGTCGACCGTTTTGAAGAGACCGCGTTCACCACCCGGCGCCCAGAGCGGTCCCATGGCGGCCACGTACACGATGTCGGGATCGCGCGGGTCGATCACGATGCGGCCGATGTGTTGCGACTTGGGCAGCATCGGCTTGGACCAGGTCTTGCCGCCATCGGTGGACTTGAACACGCCGACGCCCCACGACGAACTGCGCATGTTGTTGGCTTCGCCGCTGCCGACCCACACCACGTCACCGTTGGAGGGGGCGGCGGCCACGGCGCCGATGGATCCGACGCCGATGGAATCGGACACCGGCGTCCAGGCGAGCCCACCGTTGGTGGTCTTCCAGACGCCGCCCGTTGCCACGGCGACGTACATCGACGTGCCGAGCCGGCCGCCGCGCAGCGTGCGCGGTCCTTCCACGACCGAGATGTCGGCAATGCGGCCGCTCATCGAGGCGGGGCCGATGGCGCGGAACGCCAGCGGGCGCACGAGCAGCGAGTCGGCGAGCGCGGACGGCGTTTGTGCCGAGAGCACGGAGGGGAGCGCGGCGGCCGCGAGCGCGGCAACCGTGCGGGCTGTGACGCGTGTGAGCAGGTGAGGCATGGCGGAATGAGACGGGGAGGGCCGACGGACCGAACGGCCGTCGTGCCTGAAAAGTACGCCGCGGGAGCCGTCAGTGCCCGTGGTCAGCCATCGCGTCGCCACGGGCCAACGCCATGTGGTGCGCCGCATGATGGTCGCCCGTGGCCATGAGGCCGATGAAGCCCAGGCCGCGGATCTTGGCGACCGCGGCGGTATCGGCCGGGTCGGCCGCCGTGACCACGAGGCGTATGCCATCGGGCAGTACGGTGCGCACCACGCGCGGCCCGCCGCTGGTCATCACCATGGTGACGTGCGCACCCGTCATGCGCTTGATGGCGGCGATGGTTTCCCCCGTGCCGCGCACGAGAAACTGCGCGCCGCCGGTGACGGGTGTGGCCACCACACGACTGCGCAGCGTCACCAGATCCATGTCCACGAGATGCTGCCGAAGCCGCTCGAGGTTGACCTTCGACCAATCAGTACTCGGGTCGGCCTGCAGCATGGCCACGATCTCGGCGAGCGCCGCAAAGGCCGCCTGACCACCCTGCGTCGGCAGCGGTGCCGCCGCCGGATGGGTCATGCCGGGCGTGTGGACGTGCTCCTGGGCCGCGAGGGGCGCGGCGACCAGCAGTGGCAAGGCGCACAACGCCGACAGCGCAATCGCGGGGGAACGCCGCATGATCGATCTCGGAGGGAGGACATGGAGAGCACGGCCACCACGGCCCGATGCCGTGAACACACCACCGGGCGGTACGGTGGCGGAACATACCGCCCACGACGCCAGCGGACGATAGGGCGCGAGCCGGTCCGCCCTCAGGGCCCCGATCCGTGCCGGGCGTGGGCGGCCGCGTGTCAGGCAACTCCCTCTTGCTCTTTATTATATACGCATTTATGTATATCTACATATGAGAAACTCAATACATGCTCCGATCAGGCTGATGGCAGCCGCGCTGTTCGCCGCGCTGTTCGCCGCGCTGTTCGCCGCCCTGTCGGCCTCGCCAGCGGGGGCCCAGTCGGGCCCGCTTTCGCTCGCCGACGCGATGCGCGAGGCCGACCAACACGCCTTCGGCAACCGGATCGCCGCCGCGACCACGGCCGGCGACCGGGCCCGCGCCCGCCTGCCGCTTACGGGCATTCTTCCTTCGGCGCGCGTTGAGGCCGGGGTGATCCGCACCACCGACCCCATCGGCGCCTTCGGGACCACGCTGCGTCAGCGGCTGGTCACCCCGGCGGCGTTCGAGCCGGCCAAGCTCAACTACCCCAGTGCCGTCACCAACGCGCAGGGTGGACTGGTGCTCGAAGTTCCGCTCATGAACGGCGACGCGTGGCTCGGTCTCCGCGCCGCGCGAGCCGCCGCCGACGCCAGCACGGCCGCCGGCGAGTGGGCCTCGGTCTCGACCCGGACCGACGTGGTACGGGCGTACTACGGGGCCATTCTGGCCGAAGCCAAGGCCGGGGTGCTGGCCCAGGCGCAGCAGGCCGCCGACGCCGGTGTGCGCCAAGTGCGCTCGATGGTCGCGCAGGGGCTGGTCACCAAGGCCGATGCCCTGCAGGCCAGCGTACGGGCGTCGGACGTGGCGGCGCAGCTCCTGAGCGCGCGCAGTGACGCCCTCACCGCGCGCCAACAGCTCGCGCTGCTGATGGGCCGCACCACGGCCGAGCTGCCCACGCTTCCCGACGCGCTCCCTGATGATGCCGCCGTGATGGCGCTGGCGACGCACGACACGGCCGCCGTGGGGGCGTCGAGCGCGGCGGCCAATGCGACGTCCAGTGCGACGTCCGTTGCGACGTCCAGCACCGGCGAGCTTCGTGACGATGTCCGCGCGGCGCAGGCCGGTGTGCTGGCCGCGACCACGGATCGTCGCCGCGCGGCGAGCACGATGCTCCCGCGGGTGAACGGCTTCGCACGCTACGACTGGAACGACCCGCGCACGTTGTATGCCGGAC
>CAIUOO010000211.1 GCA_903900795.1 uncultured Gemmatimonadota bacterium
TGCCTCCGCCGACCTTGGCGGTGACGCGCCGCCGCAGGGTGGCGACGTGGGACCGACGCACTGGAATCCGCAGGTGCGCGCGTGGTTCAGCACGACCGCCAATTTCAAGGACGACTCCACGCGTCGCACCGCGCTGCGCTCGCTCGGCTTCGGGACGGCGCTGGCCGTGCCGCGTCAGGGCATCTTCCGCGGCACTGCCTCGGTGGTCAGCCTCGGCGACGCCGGTGTGCGCGAACGCGTGCTGCGCCCCGATCTCGCGCAGGCGGTGGGCTTCCAGCGCTCCTTCGCCCTTGGCGGCATGTATCCCAACTCCTCCATGGGCACCGTCGCGCTCATGAAGCAGACGTTGATGGACGCCGAGTGGTATGGCCGCGCGTGGGGGGCCTACGAAACGAGTGGCCGCTCGTTGCTGCCGCCGGAAACGAGTGAGGCGCTGGCGGCCCTCGGCAAGGCCGTGAAGGGCACGCAGCCGGTCATGTTCGAGACCCGGAGTGAGGAGGAATACCTCCGCGCCTATAAGCTCGCGCAGGACTACAAGCTCACGCCGTGGTTTCGCGGCAACGGTCAGGAATACCGGCTGCTCGACGTGCTGAAGGGTCGCCCGCAGCCGATGGTGCTGCCGCTGAACTTCCCCGACGCGCCGAACGTGTCGAGCCCCGAAGCGGCCGCCAACGTGTCGCTGGCCGATCTCCGGCACTGGTACCTCGCGCCCACCAACCCGGCACAGCTGGCTGCGGCCGGCGTGCCGTTCGCCATCACCGCCGACGGCCTCTCCTCGCTCACGCAGTTCCTTCCCAATCTCCGCACCGCCGTGGCGCGTGGCCTCGCGCCCGACAAGGCGCTGGCGGCGCTCACGACCGTGCCCGCCACGTTCCTTGGCATCGAGAAAACGCATGGCACGATCGCCGTGGGCAAGGCGGCCAATTTCGTGATCAGCGAGGGCGATCTCTTCACCGAAGAGTCGGCGGTGCGCGACGTGTGGGTGCAGGGACGGCAATACGGTGTCACGCGGCCGCCGCAGGTGGACCCGCGCGGCACGTGGGCGATCACGTCCGACGATGCCGGCACGTTCAAGAACGTCACGCTGCGTCTCGAAGGGCCGCTCAATCGCATTCGTGGCACGGTGGAAATGCCCGGTCGTCGCCCAGTGCCGCTCACGGCGGTGCGGATCATCGCTGAAACTGGTCGTCTGGAAGCGACGTTCGCCGGCGAGCCGCTTGGGCAGGAAGGCTCGCTGCTGCTGGCCGGCTCGGTGAGTGACACGACGTTCTTCGGCTGGCTGTCGCTCCCGAACGGGACCGACGCCCGCTACCGCGGCGCGCGCACGGAAGCCTTTGAAGGCCCCGCCCGTGGTACGGTGGCGGTGAAGGTGCCGAAGATCGACCTGCCGTTCGTGCGGCCGGCCATGGAGTTCGGCCGCGCGGCGGCGCCGGCACAGCCCACCGTGCTGCTCGTGCGCAACGCCACCGTGTGGACGCAGGGTTCGCAAGGACGCCTCGAGAACGCCGATCTACTGGTGCAGGCCGGCAAGGTGGTGCGCGTGGGGCAGAAGCTCGCCGCGCCCGCCGGTGCCGTGATCATCGACGCCACCGGCAAGCACGTCACGCCGGGGCTGATCGATCCGCATACGCACTCGGGTGTGAGCGATGTGAACGAATCAGGCTTCGCGATCGTCCCCGAGGTGCAGATGGGTGATGTGCTCACGCACAACAACATCTGGTTCTATCGTCAGCTCGCCGGCGGCCTCACCACCACGATGATCAAGCACGGGTCGGCCAATCCGATCGGCGGCGAGAACGTGTTCGTAAAAATCCGCTGGGGCTCACTCCCCGACGAGTACAAGATCGTGGGCGCGCCGCGCACCGTGAAGTTCGCACTCGGCGAAAACCCGAAGCGCAGCCAGACGCGCTATCCCAACACGCGCATGGGCGTGCAGGAAATCATTCGCGATCATTTCCTGGCCGCGCGTGACTACGAGAAGGAGTGGAAGGCCTGGGAGAAGACGAAGACGGGCATTCCGCCGCGCAAGGATCTGCGCATGGAAGCGCTGCTCGACATCCTCAACCAGAAGCTGCTGGTGTCGTCGCACGGCTATCGCGCCGACGAGTTCCTGGCGCTGGTGCGTCTCGCGGAAGAATTCGGCTTCCGCATCCAGACGCTGCAGCACGGCGTGGAAGCGTACAAGATCGCCAGTGAACTCAAGAAGTCGGGCGTGGCGGCGGTGGTGTGGAGCGATTGGGGCGCGTTCAAGCTCGAGGCGTATGATGCCACGTCGTACAACGCGCGTCTGCTCATGGAAGCGGGCGTGGTCACGTCGCTGCACTCCGACGACGCGGAAATCTCGACGCGCATGAACTGGGAGGCGGGCAAGCTGCTGCGCTCGGGCGTGAGCGAAATCGACGCCCTCTCGACGGTCACGATCAACGCGGCCAAGGCCATCGCGGTTGACAAGACCTTGGGCTCGCTCGAAGCCGGCAAGGACGCCGACTTCGTGATCTGGAACGGCAACCCGCTGTCCCAGTTCACCAAGGCCGAGCAGACGTGGGTGGACGGCAAGAAGTCTTTCACGCTCGACGATGACAAGGTGCTCCGCGAGGATGTCGCCAAGCAGCGCGCGCAGCTCATCCAGGCCGTGATCGCGGCCGGTGTCACCGAGACGCCCGCCGCTGGTCCGGCGCGCGGTCGCGGCGGTGAAGGAGCGCGCCAGTGATCCGTCCATTCCTTTCGACCAATCACACCATGCGAACGATGAACACCACGGCGCGCCGGGCGAGCACGCGCCTCGCGGCAATGGCCCTGGCGACCGCGGTGGCCGGACTGCTCGCTCCCCGCGTCGCAACGGCGCAGGAGCGCATGACCGTCGCACCGCAGGAGCAGCCGGTCGTGCTGCGCGGCGCCACAATTCACACGGTGACCAAGGGCACGATCACCAACGGCACGATCGTGCTCGATCGCGGCAAGATCACGGCGATCGGCGGACCCGAGGTGGCGGCGCCGCGCGGCGCCAAGATCGTGGATGTCGCGGGCAAGCACATCTATCCCGGTCTCATCGACGCCTACAGCACGGTCGGTCTCACCGAGATCGGTTCGGTCGACGTGTCGAATGACATCCGCGAACAGGGCGACTTCAATCCCAATGTGCGCGCCGAAGTGGCGGTGAACGCGGAGAGCCGACACATCGGTACGACGCGTTCGGCGGGCGTGCTGGTGGCCTTCAGCACGCCGGAAGGCGGCGTGATTTCCGGGCTGTCGTCGGCGATGTCGCTGGAAGGTTGGACGTGGGAAGAGATGTCGATGAAGGGCGCGGCCGCGCTCAACGTGAAGTGGCCCGACCCCAATGCGCGGCCGGGCGGCCGGTTCGGCGGTGGTGGTCCCGGCGGTCGCGGTGGTCCGGCCGGTCCGCCACCGAAGACCTATGCCGAACAGGTGGAGCAGATCAAGGAGTGGTTCTCCGAGGCCCGGGCGTATCGCGACGCTGTGAAGTCCAATCAGACCGTACGCACGGATTCACGCTACGCTGCCATGATTCCGGCGCTCGATGGCGCGATTCCGGTGGTGGTGGCGGCTGAAGGCGCGGCGCAGATCAACGACGCGATCACGTGGGCCAAGGCCGAGGGCGTGAAGCTGGTGATTCGCGGCGGGCGTGATGCGCTGTTCGTTGCCGACCGCCTCAAGGCGGAAAAGATCACGGTGATTCTCACGTCCACGATGTCGGCGCCCGACCGGCAGTACGAGAGCTACGACAACGCCTACGCCACGCCGGGCAAGCTGTACGCGGCCGGTGTGAAGTTCGCGATTGCTGGTGGCAGCGGTGGCCTTTATAGCTATCGGTTGCCGTGGGAAGCCGGTGTTGCCGTAGCCTTCGGCTTGCCCGAGGAAGAAGCGCTCAAGGCGGTGACGATCAACGCCGCCGAGTCGATGGGCATTTCCGACAAGGTGGGCTCGCTCGAAGTCGGCAAGGAAGCTACGCTGCTGATCACGTCGGGGACGCCGCTGGACATGACGAGCAACATCGAACAGTCGTACATTCAGGGTCGAGAGATCGACATGATGGACATCCACAAGCTCTTCTTCAAGAAGTACATGGAGAAGATCAAGCAGCAGGCGCCGAAGAAGATCACGCCGTAACGCGTTGTTCAGAGGTCGTCACGCGCGCGCCGCGTCTCCGTGTGGGGGCGCGGCGCGCCGTCGTTAATCGATTGGTAGGTGCTTCTCGTGTCCCAATACCGTCTCCGCCCGCCTCGACCGAATCAGCGGAAAGAACAGCTGATGGTACCACTTTTCCTGCCCGTGACGCCGGTCGTCGTTGAGTCCATAGGCCGGCGGATACTGCCGCGTGATGCGTGATGTACCGAAGAGCATGTCCCACAGGAAGAGCAGGTTGCCGTAGTTCCCCTCGTACAACCCGATGCCGTCGTCTTGCGTGAGGGCGTGATGGGCGTAGTGCGTGGCGGGGGTGGAGATCGTGCGCTCCAGCACCCACGCCAGCGGATGCAGCACGCGGTACCGGTACAGCCACTGATCCCATCGCACCGCCGAGTGCGCTCCGATGATCACCAGGAGCTTCACGACGCTGTACCACACGAACGTCCAGCCGAATCCCATGTAGAGCAACGCCCCGCCGAACCAGAGACCGGGCATCATGGCGTAGTAGAACAGATTGTTCCGGTACACCACACGCACACTCATGTACGAGGCGCTGTGGTGCGCGCGATGCAGCGGCCACATCACCGACGTGTGCGAGAGGCGGTGCCACCAGTACTGCGTGAAATCGTCGGCCACCAACAGCATGCCGATCATGGCCCACACCGGCCAGTCGGCCCATGCGTCCCGCATGTCGGGTACCAGCCATGCGCACAGCGCCCGCGACAGGGCAAACACGCTGCCCGACACCAGCGGAAACATGATCCCGACGGCCACGTCGAGCCGGTTGTCCTCGCGGCCCGCTTCCTGGGCAAAGAACTTCCCGATGAATACCTCGGCCAGGCCGAAGGCCAGGAAGATCGACGTGACGGCGATGAGCTGAACGCTCTGCAGATCGGGCGGCATGACTCAATCTTCGGCGCGGTGTGGCTCTCGGCAAGTCGGCGGGTGATAACTTGGTGCAACGCGCCGCCACCACGCTGGTCCCACTTCCGCTTGCCGTCCTCGATCATGACTGTCGCGCACGATGCTGCTGTCTTTCATATCTGCCGCCGCGAGGCCGCGGTGCTGGCACGGGCGACGGGCCACTACCTCGCCGACAGCCTCGATGGCGAGGGGTTCATCCATCTGTCGCGCGCGCATCAGGTGCTGCCGACTGCCGCGGCGTACTTTGCCGGTGAGCCCGACCTCGTGGTGCTGGTCGTCGATCCCACGTTGCTGACCGCGCGACTCGTGTACGAGCCACCGGCCCCGCTGCCTTCGGCGTCACCGAAGGACACCCCGCCCGGTGAGCTGTACCCGCATTGCTACGGGCCCATCGACCTCGCGGCGATCGTGGACGTGATGGAGCTCGCGCACTTTCCCGGCGCGGAGGTGCACGCCGACACCATGGCCCTGCTGCGACAATACCGATTCACGCGACTGCCGATCGAAGGCACCCTGTATCGCGAGACGTGGCGCGCGAACGATGGGGACGCCACGGGCGCACCCGCCGGCACCGCCATGATCGGTTGCTATGCCGACACGTTGAGCAGCCTGTCGCGCTTTCATCGACTGACACGCGACGAAGTGTGGCACGCCTATGCCGGCGATCCGTTCGTGCTGCATCTGTTGCACGAGGACGGCCACACCAGCGACGTGGTGATGGGCACAGATCCCCTCGCGGGTCAGCAGATGCAGTACGTAGTGCAGTACGTGGTTCCGGCCGGTACGTGGCAGGCCGGGTGCCTGCTCCCCGGTGGCCGACATGCGCTGTTCGGTTGTACGATGGCGCCGGGATTCACGCCGGACTGTTTCGAGGCTGGGCGGGTAGACGATTTGACAGCGCGCTACCCGCAAGCCGCTGCGATTATCGCCCGGCTCGGCGTGACGGGTGGGGAGACACGGTTGCCCGACGCACTCGTGTAGGAGACTCGATCGCGTCGCGAGCGCCGTCCGATGCTTTCGTGGTAGCCGTTCCGCCGGTAGCCGGTAATTTGCGAGCATGCATCAGACTCTTGTCGCGCTCGCGCTCCTTGCCGTGGCGGTCACGCCGCTCGGCGCCCAACCGTTTACGGTCGCTGCTTCCGCCTGGGATTCCGAGGTATACGGGAACCACCGCGCGGTCGTCGATGTCACGGCCCCGGGGCGATTCGCGCTCGCCAGTGTCGCGTGGCGGCGTCCCGACCGGAACCCGAACAGCAAAGGCGTGATCGTGGTCGCCGCACGAACCAATCGGCGCGTGACGAACGTACTCCGGCGCTCGACCACGCAGGCACTGGGCGAATTTGCCTTTGAGCCGATCGACGG
The DNA here is from genome assembly GCA_903900795.1 of uncultured Gemmatimonadota bacterium. Lineage (GTDB taxonomy): Bacteria > Gemmatimonadota > Gemmatimonadetes > Gemmatimonadales > Gemmatimonadaceae > Gemmatimonas. The sequence goes on from CAIUOO010000211.1 coordinate 6,433, forward strand.
ACCGGGACGCTACTACCTGTACTACCTGCCGTATAAGTCGGGCGGCCGCTCCAACTATCCCAATGTCACCTACCTCGCGGACACGGCGACTGCGGACCAAGCCTGGTTAGGGGCGCTCCGCGATACCGCGATCGCCCCCGCGGCGCGCGTGCTCCGCTTCGAAGCGGTCGACTCGCTCAATGCGTTCGCGCCCATGCAAGTCATTGCCACGCCGAGTGAGGTCGCGTTGCTCCGTGGGCAGCATCAGCGACAGCCGTTCCTCGTCTTCCCCGAGGACCGGATGCATTCGATTCGCATGCGCGACCAACTGCCGCAGCGGTGGGCGGTGCGCGGCCCGACCACGACCTTCCGCGATCAGGCGCGCCGCGGTGAGTTTCTGGCCTTTCAGCTGGGCGTGTACGCGATGCAGCCGCTGCGCAACGTGAAGGTCGTGTTCGGCGATTTGCGCAACGGTACGCACACGCTCCCCGCCGCGCGGCTGACCTCGATCAACAACGGCGGGATCGGCTGGGACGCGCGCGCCTTCACCGCTCGGGTCGATGTGCCCGCGGGCCAGGTGCAAGCGATGTGGTGCGGCCTCGACGTGCCGTTACGCGCGGCGCCCGGGACGTACACGGGCGATGCGACAATCATCGCCGACGGGACGGCGCCCGTGACGGTGCGCCTCACGGTGGTCGTGCGGGCCGACTCGGTGCTCGCCGGTGGGGCTGACGAGCCGGAGAAGCTCACGCGCCTGCGCTGGCTCAACTCCACGCTCGGCCAGCGCAACGACGTCATCGCCCCGTACACGCCGATCGCGGTGGAGGGACGCACGCTGCGCATCCTGGGCCGCCGCATCACGCTTGGCGCGAACGGGCTTCCTGCGAACATCGAGACGTTCTTCACGCCCGAGATGACGGGGATCGGTCCCACGGCGAATTCCGTGCTGGCCGCGCCCATGCGCCTCGACCTCACGCCGGCGCCGTCGACTGAGGCGGCGGGCGCGGAGTCAGGCGCGCGCGTGCCACCGTCCGGCGATTTCCGCTTCACCCGCCAGGAACCGGGCACCGTGCAGTGGACGGCCACCACCGAGGCGGGCGCGTGGGACCTCGAGGTGCGCGGGACACTCGAATTCGACGGCAATCTCAGCTACGAGATGCGGCTCCGCGCCAAGCGCACCCTGTCGCTCGCCGATGTCGCGCTCGAGATACCGTATGCGCGCAGCGCCGCCACCTACGCGATGGGGCTCGGTCTCAAGGGGCAGCAGCGTCCGCCCCTGCTGGACTGGACCTGGGACGTTGCGAAGAAGAATCAGGACGGTGCCTGGCTTGGTGGCGTGAACGCCGGCCTCTCGTTCACGCTGCGGGATGAGCACTATGTGCGCCCGCTCAATACCAACTTCTATCTGCAGAAGCCGCTGCTGCTCCCCACCTCGTGGGGCAACGCCGGCGCGGGTCGCATTACGTGGCGCGAAGCACCGGCGGCGGTCGTGGTGCGCGCCACCAGCGGTGCCCGCACGATGCAGGGCGGCGACACGCTGCGCTTCGATGCGCGCTTCCTGGTCACGCCATTTCACCCACTCGATACCGATGCGCAGTGGTCGCGGCGCTTCTACCATCGCTATTCGTCCGTGGACTCGGTCATCGCTACCGGCGCGTCGGTCGTGAACATCCATCACGCCAACGCCATCAATCCGTATATCAACTATCCGTTCATCGCGCATCGCGAGATGAAGGCGTATATCGACGAGGCGCACCGTCGCGGGCTGCAGGTCAAGATCTACAACACCGTCCGCGAGCTCTCCAACCGCGCCTTCGAAACCTACGCGCTGCGGTCGCTCGGCCATGAGATCTACTCCTCCGGCCCCGGCGGGGGATACTCCTGGCTGCAGGAGCACCTGGAGGACGACTTCATCGCCGCCTGGTTCGTGCCCACGCTCAAGGACGCGGCCGTCGTGAACAGCGGCATGAGCCGCTGGCACAACTACTACGTCGAGGGCATCAGCTGGCTCGTGAAGAACGTCGGTATCGACGGGCTGTACCTCGACGATGTTGCATTCGACCGCACCACGATGAAGCGGGTGCGCCGCATGCTCCGGCAGGACGGGAGACCAGGCATCCTCGACCTCCACTCCGCCAACCAGTACAACGAGCGCGATGGCTTCATCAACAGCGCGATGCTGTACATGGAACTCTTTCCGTACATCGACCGACTCTGGTTCGGTGAGTACTTCGATTACGAAAAGAGTCCGTCCGACTTCTGGATTACGGAGGTCAGCGGCATTCCCTTCGGCTTGATGGGCGAGATGCTCGAGGGTGGTGGCAACCCGTGGCGCGGCATGGTTTACGGCATGACGAACCGCATGCCCTGGTCCGACAACGCCGATCCCCGTCCACTCTGGAAGCTCTGGGATGATTTCGGGATGCAGGGCGCGAAGCTATTCGGCTATTGGTCGCCCAACGTGCAAGTGCGGACCGGGCGCGACGACGTGAAGGCGACGGTGTTTCGACACGAAGGACGTGCGTTGGTCGCGATCGCGAGTTGGGCCGCCGATACCGTGCGCATCGTCCCGACGATCGATTTTGGCGCGCTTGGTATCGATCCGACGCGCGCGACCATTGTTGCGCCCGCGGTTGGCGCCTTGCAGCAGGCGCGCACGGTGCCGACGGGGGAGGCCATTACGTTAGCGCCGGGCAAAGGCATCCTGCTCGTGATCAAGTGAGCGCAGGCGTCACGGCATCGTGGCCAACGCCTTCTCGATGCGCCGCGCGAACTCGAGCGCGGAGATCTCCTGTCCCTTGAACATCCACTGATTCAACACCGCCACGGTGCGCGTTTTCGGGAAGACGAACAGATATTGTCCGCCGTACCCCCGTGCGGAAAACGCGCCGGTATCCTGCAGCACGCCCGGACCAACGGTCCACCACATCAGGCCGTAGTTCGTGCGCATCGGCGGCTGCCCGGGCTTGGTGGGCAGTTGCCCGCGCACCGACTCGGCCACCCACGCCGCACTCACCAACCGCGTGCCGTTCCATACGCCCTGATCGAGCATGAGCTGGCCGATCTTGGCGAGGTCCGGCGGCTCGAGGTACACGCCCCCTTCGGAATCAGTGAGTCCGCCCGACGAACGCTTCCAATGAAAGCGCGTGATGCCGAGCGGGGCAAACAGATACTGGTCGGCATACGCTTGCAGGTCCATACCGGTCGCGCCGCGGAATACTTCAGCTAACAGCGCCGCGGCGCCGTCGTTGTAGTGGTACGTGCTGCCTGGTGCGGTCGCCATGGGTTGCGCGAGCACCATCGACACCCAGTCGGCGCTGGTCTCCATGCGCTGCGTGATGTCGTCGCTGCTGCCGTACCCGCCGCCCTCCGGCCAGTCGATGCCCGACGTCATCGTCAGTAAATGCCGGATCGTGATCTGCTGCCGCACCGGATCGCGAAAGGCGTTGGCATGCGCCGGCAGGAAGCGGGCAATGGGCTGATCGATCGTGGTGATCGCACCGCGCGTGATGGCCACGCCGTACACCAGCGACGTGATGCTCTTGCTGACCGACTGCAACGTGTGCAGCGCGCTGCCCTGATAAAACGGATGCCAATTCGTATCTTGATAGTTGTACGTACCCGGCGGTGATTTCATCGGATACACCCCGGTATAGCTACGCGGAAACGTGCGCGAGATGAGGGGCACACCGTCGCGCATCACGTGCAGCGCGTCGACGTAGCCGAAGTCGCCACGGGCGGCCGAGTCGGCGAACGCGGTGAGCGCGTCGGTGTGGTCGGCCGATCGCGGTGCGCAGCACGGCGTGTCACGGTGCCGCGCGAACCAATCTGTGATGTACGCGACCTTCGCCATGTAGTGACTGGCTCGCGCACGCGCACCATGCGGTTCGCCCGGCAGTCGCACGAGTTCCGTGGGAACGCCGCGCAAGCGGAGGGCGGTGAACCACTCTTCCGACTGGCCAAACGGCGTGCGATAGTCGGCGTCTCCACCCATCACGAGGGTTGGGGTTTGCACGCTCGCCACACGCGACAAGGGTGACTGCGCCCAGTAATGCGTGGGATTCTCCCACGGCGTCCCCCGCAGCCAGTGTCCCTGAAAATTCGCGCCCATGTCCGCGGTCAACACTTCGCTGGTCCAATTCACGACGGGATACAGCACCGCCGCCGCCCGGAATCGCGAGGTTTTCGCGGTGAGCCATGCGGTGAGCAATCCACCGCCGCTGCCGCCGGTCACGTACAGCTGCGCCGGGTCGGCGATGCCGCGCGCCACCAGCGAATCGACCGCGGTCAACAGGTCGTCGGCATCGTCACCGGGATACGTCTTGTCGATGAGCCGCGCAAACGCTTCGCCGTAACTGGTGGAGCCGCGCGGATTCACGTACAGCACCACGTAGCCCTGCGCCGCCATCCATTGCTTCTCGAGATCGAACCGATCGCCGTACGCGAGGAACGGACCGCCGTGGATCTCGAGAATGAGTGGATACTTCTTGCCGGGCGTGTAGCCGGGAGGGGTGATGACCCATGACTGAATCGGCAGGCCGTCTTTCGAGGACTTCAACCAGAACGACGTGACCTGTCCCACCTGCCGCTCGGCGAGCAGGTCGTCGTTCACGGCGGTGAGACGAGTGGCCCGTGTATCACCGGGAGCGGTGAACCAGAGGTCGCCCGGTGACACCGGCGATCCACGGGTCATTGCCACGGCGCCGTTGCGACTCATCGAGAAGGCCTGGCCGCCACCGTATGCCTCGAGGTCGCTCGCCAGTGAGTCGGCCACTTGGGTCGTGGAGCCGTCGAGCGCCATGCGCCACAGCCCCGCCCGCCCTTGGCGATCGGCCAAGACGAGCAATCCACTCCCGTCGGGGAGCCAAGCGGGGCTCTCGACTGCGGCATCGAACCCGGCTGACAGCAGCGTGGGCTTGGCCTCGGCCTCGCGCGACATCAGCCACAGCCGCGGTTGCGCCCAGGCGTGACCGGAATCGGCTACGCTGACAAAGGCGAGCCATTTTCCGTCGGGAGACACCGCCGGCGACCGGTTGGTGCCACGACGACGGAACACGGGGGTCACTGCGCCGTCGCTCACACGAACTTCGAAGAGATCGGACGAACGTGCGGCGAGATCGGGTGACGGCGTGCCGTTCGCGGTCACGATGAGTGAGGCGCCATCGGGTGCCCAGATGCCCGGCGTGGCGCCGTACGCGCGGCCGAACTGCAGCACCCCGCCGGAGGTCAGGCGTCGCGGCGTGCCACCAGCGGACGGCACGACGAACAATTCGGCGCGACCGGTTGGCAGCAGCCCCAGGCCATCGCTGCGGTAGCGCGTATCGGTGGCCACGATCGCCGTCGGCGCCCACGTCGCCCCCGCGGGCGCGACCGGCAATCCCGTCGGCACGCGCGACGGTGACGTGACCAGCATCGCGAACGCGATCTGCGATCCGTCGGGTGAGATCGCAAACCACTCCGGTGCGGCGGGTAATGTGGCGAGCCGTACGGTCTCTTCGCCGTTCACATTCCGGCGGAACAGTTGCGTGGTGCCGTCCACGTCAGACAGGTAGACAATCGCGTCGCCCGACGGGGTCCATTGCGGCGCGCGATCATTGCCGTCCGCTGCCGTCAGTCGTCGATGCGACGATCCGTCGGCATTCACTATCCAGAGTTGCGACCGCTTGCTGTCGCGCATGATGTCGTAACTCTGTCGCACGTACACGACGCGCTTCGCATCGGGTGAGAGGCGTGGATCGTTGGCGGTTTCCAGGCGAAACACGTCGAGCGGTGCGAGCGGTATTGCCGCCAGCGGTGTCGGCGCACGTGGTGTCGCTGCGCGTGGTGCCGTGGCCGTGCGCGTTGTCGCGCGCGTCAGATCGCTGCCTTCCGGTGGGGTGCGGTAGCCGGCCTGCGCCAGCCGCGGTGCACTGTTCGCGTCACGCACGATGCCCCACGGTGTGACCGGCGTGTTGTGTAGGAACGCCCGCACCTCGGTCTCGGAGAGTGGTGACACGGTGCGCACACCGGGGCGGTACCAGCTGTCCACTTTCTGCCACGCGCCGCCCAACCGCGCGATGACGATGTAGTGATTGGCCGAACTCGCGGTCGGGGCTCGGCTCGGTCGTGCGCCACGACTGAGATCGGCATCGGCGCCCACGATGAACACGGCATCCCCCGGGCGACGTAGATAGGCCTCGACCGCGCGCGTGCGGTCTCCCACGGTGGCCAGCGTGCTCCCGAAGAGCGGTTCCGCGCGTAGCCCCAGCACGTCGAGGATGCGATGAAACTCATCGGCCGCCGAACGACGCGAGGTGACGATCTCGCCATTCGCGTTGACGATCGGTTTGGTGGACCCGATCAGCCCCGCCACGCCATCCACATCGGCGTGTCGATACAGTTGGTCTTGCACCCGATGCGCGGTGCCGATCGTATGGTCCAACGGCAGACCAAGCAGTCGCGCCACCACGTCGAGATCTCCGCCCAGCAACAGATACGCGTTGAGCGATGCGGCCGCGCCGCAGCGGGCCTCATCGCTTCGTGTATCGTCGAGCAGATCCAGCTGCGTGAGATACGATACGCGCGCGAGGGCTGACACGGAGCTGAGGGTGTCGGTCTCGCGACCCTGCGCGCCGGCGTGGCGTGGCGCGGTCAGGGCGGCGAGCAGTCCCACAACGAGAAAACGGTTCATTGAGCGTTGGTGCGGAATGTCGAGGGCCGGACTGCGCCCGAAGAAACCCACGGACTTTATCAGGCGGAAGATCGGGGTGGAGTCAGCAGCAGCGCTTCTACCGCTGCGTGGTCGCCGTTACGCGGGCCATTCTTGGCCCCGTGGCGGCACCAGCCCAGTGGCGTATCCTGATGGTGCGCGTCCCGCACCGCGAGCAGGGCACGCCCCTGTGGCGTGCCGAGTAGCACGGCCACCGTGGCCGCCGAGCCCTGCCACGACGCACAATGCAGCGCCGTGCCGGCGTCGTGGCCCGGCGTGGCGGGATCGAAGCCCAGCTCCAGCATCAACGCCACCGCCGGCGCATCACCGTCCCACGCGGCATCGGTGATCGCGCGATGGTCCTGCGCACCGAGTGATGCAACCAACCCGGGGTGCTCACGCACGATCGCACGTGCCGCCTCGACATCCGTGCGGCGACAGGCCAAGCGCAGCCACTGGAGCGGCGTGGCGAACGGCAGCATCACCGCCAGTGTCTCCTCGTGTCCGAACTGGGCGGCGACTTCCAGCGGCGAGCGGTTGCCGCCAATGGTCCAGAAGTACATGTGAAAGCTGCTGGGCTTCATCTCGGCATACGCACCGCGACCCGTCTGCTCGTTCAACAGCGCCGGGCGCGCGTGAAGCAACGTGACGGCGCGATCGGTGAGCCCCAGGGCCGCCGTCATGAAAATGTCGGCGTGGGCGCCGCGCTCGACGAGATACTGCGCCAGCGCGTAGCGCCCGGCGTCGCGCGAACGCTCGAGCATCCACTCGGCCGGCGTCGCGCGATGGTCCACGTCGCGCGCATCGATGTCGGCGCCGGCGCCGAGCAAGAGGTCGATCACGCGGCGTGAACGCGCAAAGTGCAACGGGGTCTGTCCATCACCACCGCGCTCTGCTACGCACGCGGGGTTGGCGGCGATCATCGTTTCGAGCAAGGCGGCATCATCGAGATGGGCGGCGGCGCAGGCGTCGGGAATCGCACCCGCGGCCAGCAGTCGAGCCGCCGCGGCACCCGTGGCTACATGCAGCGCATGGAACGGCCCGGCCCACCACGCGCTGCGCACGTTCGGGTCGGCGCCGAATTCGAGCAGCACATCCACCATGGCCGCGTCGTTGGCATAGGCCACGATGGCCGGCGCGTTGTACGCGAAGAACGGGGCGTTGATGAGCGGACGAAACTGCGCGTGCTCCGACAGCAGACGGCGCATTGCGTCGGTGTCGCGTCGGTGCATCGCGTCGTGCAACTGCTGGATGGGCGTCAGCGCCAGTGGGGAGGTGGAGTCTGGAGTCGTCATCGGCGTTGTTACTTCCCCGCAATCTATGCAGATGCCTCTCGTATCGACATGGTACCGATCGGCTGGACGGTTTCTATTTGGTCTTCGTGCATGAATACTGCGCAATGGCCGCCTCGAGCGGAACGCTATCCCACGAGGCAAATGGCGCTCCAGCCGCACTGGCCTGGCTTTCGTGTATGTTGCGTGCGTCAGGAGCTGGATCTCATCGCGGACCGGAGGGTTATTGGCAGGAGCGTCCTCGTGGCGGAACGGTGCCGCGTTCTCCGCGCAGTGCGCGGTGCTCGGGCTTCGTACGGTTCGCACAATCGACGAGCTGAACGCCGCCTACCGGCCGCTGATTGTGCAGTGGCATCCGGATCGTCATCACGGTCAAGCGACGCATACCGTTGCCGTTGAACGTGCGACGGCGATCAACGACGCGTACGCGTTCTTGCGGGCGGCGCTCGAGGGCGATGGCGATGGTACACACGCGCCGGTGCCTGCACCCGCGGTGGCATCGCGCGACGGATTTCCCGATCCCTCCGTGCTCGAGATCTTTGTGACACCGTCGAACATCATCTCCGTGGGCTACAACAGCGCTACCACCGATCTGTTCGTGAAATACCTTGGCCATCGCATCTATCGCTATCGCGGCGTGCCACCCACCGTGGTCGAGGCGTTACTCCGCGCCCCGTCAGCCTCGACCTTCGTGAGTGCCCACGTGGATCGGCACTACGCATCCGAGGCGATACCACGAACCCGCTGAGTGGCGCGTTGAACCCGTGTGGTCAGCGGGAAACGCCTGTCGGGAACTCCCGCTGGAAGTTCAGGTTTCCCCCTACGCGAACCCCGTGAGCCGGTCCGTAGTGCTTGTGTAGCGGTACCGCATCCGGTGCTGCCACACGACCCAACGGGAGGACCATACCATGCGCTACCTCACGATGCTGTCCATCGGCCTTGCGACGCTTTCCACCACCGGCACGGCCCAGCAGACCCAGCCTCCGACGCGCTTGCCGGTGACGCGCGTGATCGGCGATACGATGCACTTGGTGACCGTGCAGAATGATCGATCCGTTCCGGTGACCGTCTACCTCGAGTCCGCAGGCTTCGATCGTCGTGTGGGCGTCGTCGCGGCCGGCGAGGTGGCCACGTTGCCGTTGCCAGCGTGGGCGGTGCATGGTGGCCGCACGGTGCGTCTCCTCGCTCGGCCGGAAGGGTCCGGCGTGAGTGTCGCCACTCCGCGCTTCGCGGTGTCGGGCGTGGTGCGGATTGGGTTACTGGTGCCGTCGAGTGGCATTGCCCGCATCGACAGCGTGCCCGTGCCGCTCACGGCTGACGAGCGCGCGAGCACTACGATCACGATTGACAACCCGCGCAACACGCCCATAACCGTGTTCGCCGAACAGGGGCTGCGCTCGGTGCGTTTGGGCGAAGTGTCGGCCAAAACGCAGGCCACGCTCTCGTTCCCCAAAGATCTCATCGCCCGTGGTGATGCGATCCGCGTGTTTGTCCGCCCCGTGGGCGGCTTCGACGTGGCCACGCGCCCGCTCAACCTGAAGACGGGCGATCACATCGCCGTGGACATCGTCTTCTAAGACCGGCGCGCCGCAGGCGGTGTGTCGCACGGCCGGCGCGCCGCGCGTAGCTTGAGGAAATGGGAACGTCGGCCGAACCGATCACGATACGAGAGCACCGCGTTCCGGTGCCTGGCGGAAGTCTCTTCGTTCGCGAATGGACACCGCCGCTCGTGGTCGACGGCGCGTCGCCGGTCGTGCTGCTGCATGACTCACTCGGCTCGGTCGAACTGTGGCGCGGGTTTCCCGAACGCCTCGCACGCGCGGTGCGGCGGCCGGTGATCGCGTACGACCGGCTCGGCTTCGGACAGTCGTCGGCGCGTCGCGGCCCGCCGTCGTTGCGTTTCATTGATGAAGAGGCCGAGTTCTACTTCCCGGCGATTCAACAGGCGCTTGGTTTCTCCGACTTTTCGCTGTTCGGCCACAGCGTGGGCGGCGGCATGTCCCTCGTGATTGCCGCCACGATGCCGGAGCGCTGTCAGCACGTGGTCTCGGAGTCGGCGCAGTCGTTCCTCGAACCGCATACGCTCGATGGCATCCGGGCGGCCAAAGTGCAGTTTGCCAATCCGGCGACCTTCGACAAGCTCACGCGATTTCACGGAGCGAAAGCGCAGTGGGTGCTGGACGCCTGGACGGACACGTGGATGTCGCCGGCGTTCGCCAACTGGACGCTCGACCCGTACCTCAGCCGCGTGCGCTGCCCGACGATGGTGATTCACGGCGACGCGGACGAGTTCGGATCGGTGGAATTTCCGCGACGTATCGCCCGCGGGGTGCAGGGCCGGTCGCAACTCGAGATCATAAACGGATGCGGCCACGTGCCGCATCGCGAGCAGCCAGACCGCATTCTCTCGCTGGTCACCGAATTTCTCGGAGACGGCGCACGTGCAGCGATCTAGCGTCTCGTACGGCTGTGACCCGAACCATGCCACCTTTCACGGCCTTGCCAGCCATGCACGCGCCGGGCATCATCCGCCATGTCACTTACGTACGAAGACGTCACTCCCGGGCTCGTGATCCAGCTGGACACGGCCATGCTACGCGCGCTCGGCGGCGCCCAGACCAATGCCGTACTGGGACCCGAAGGCGACCGGTCGGTCGTCGGCACGCAGGACTTCCTGATTGTGGGCGTGGATGCCGCTGCCGGTCTGTGCACCGGCGTCCCCCTGTTCGCGAAAACGGCCGTCGGCAATCAGCCGCTCGAGAACGGCAAGAAGTCGGGACGCGCCGAGCAGTGGATCGGCACCGACACGTACTTCTCGCGCTGGCAGCATTGGCGCATGCCGATGGCCTCGGTCGTCGCCGCGTCGGCTGGCGATCCCGCCACCGCCGCCACCCGTCGTCGCTACGCGGCGACTGATCGCTCCGCGCTCGACGACATCAAGAACTGGGAAGGTCGGAATCGCGCGGCCTACCGGGACGCGCGCTAGAACGACGGCACCGGGCGCATCATGACCACGTCGCCGTAGGCGGGCAGCCCCGGCCCGTCCAGCCGACGCACGCGCTGCGCATCGGCCACGAGCGACAGATGCGACGTTACCGGGAGCTGATAGAACAGCTCCCCGATGGTTTCGCGGCCGGTGCCCCACGACGCGTGGGTGACACCGATGCCAATGAGATCGGACGGCCGTGCGGCCAGCAGACCAGACACCGTGAGGCCGCCACCGTGATGCGCGTGGATCGCTTGTACGGTGGGACTCAATGCGCCGAACTGGGTGAAGGCGGCCACTGACGCGTGATTGTCGGCGTTGCCGTCGCGCGAACGGCCCTGCCACAGCGTCTGGTCGAGCGTGGCATACCAGCCGTCGGTGCCGGGCACCGTGGGAGCGGCGTCGGGGTCGGCGTCGCGCGCGGAAAACAGGCCGGTGTGTCGCCATCCGCCGAGTCCGTCGAACACTCCGACGCCGACGTTGAAGAGTGACCACGGGCTGACCGTGGCCTCCACACCCCACGTCGGCAACGGAAACGTGGGCGCGGCCACGATGGTCGGCGAGAAGCCCATCGAGGCGTTCAGGAACGCGCCGCCATTGTCGGTACCGGCAAAGACACTGTTGAAGTCGATGCGGCCGGCCTTGAGGCTCACGCGGTCCTGCAGCACGCGCTCCTCAACCCATACTTCTCCCATCGCACGAAGGTCGTCGGCGTCGAGATTGGAGAAGTTCTGCACCAAGGCGGCCTCTCCGGAGCCGTTGCGTTCCGTATTGCTGTGGGTGCGCAGCGATCGCGCGCCTGAGAATGCCGACGAGCCGGCGGAGGCATCCGTGATCTCCTTGACACCGAAGGTCACGCCGGGATGCGAAACCAACGTGCGCCACTCGAGCGGTGCACGCTGGAACCCAGGCGGCACCGGCGCAGTCTCCAGCGCACTCGCCGGTGTGCCGGCCGCGCGCTGCACCGGCGAGCATCAACACCGTCGGTCGTACGATCACGCTCGGCGCGGCCGTCGCTGCGGTATTCACGGCCGTATTCGGTGCCGTATTCGGTGATGTCGGTGATGCCATGACCGGTGGCGGCGAGGCGTCCCCTCGCTCGGCCGCGACCGGCGCAACGGCAACGGCGGGCGTCGGCGCATTCGCCAGCACGCGGATGACGGCCATACGAGCGCGAGGGGCATCCGCCGCACGGGGGCGTACCGGTGATTGGGCGCTGGTCGTGTTGTCGATCACGACGGCGCGTACACTCACGGCGGCGATGCCGAGCATGAGACAGGCCACGATGGCCAGGGCACGCGCTGAGTCAGGGGCATTGCTCCGCACGGCTGGCGCGGGAGAATCAGAGTGGGGCATCGGGATCGCGTCGCAAGTCGGAGGTGAGCCGGTAGACAATCACTCGGCACCATCGTCGGCGACGCATCGCACACTTTTGGAGCTTCGGCCAGCACCCGCTGTTCTTGAATCGCGGCCACGCTCGGATTCAGAAACCACCGTCAAGGTGTGACCGCTGTTGCAGCGGGCGAACGACCACGCGGTACGCTGCACCGCTCGGGCGTGTGGTAGCGCCTGCACTCCCCGAATGACCGGGGGTGGCGCACATTAGCTCCATCCCATTTTGGAGCCTGATCGTGCGTCCTTCCGTTTTCCACATCGCCTGTACGCTGCTGCTCGCCGCACCCCTCGTCGGGCTGGGTGCCCAATCCAACATCCGTCGGCGCGACACCACCGCGCTGGTCAACCGCAGCGGGAACCCGGTGCTCGCGCCGTTCCGGTTCCGCTCCGTGGGTCCGGCCAGCA
>CAIUOO010000212.1 GCA_903900795.1 uncultured Gemmatimonadota bacterium
ACTACGAGAACTGCTGCCGCGGCGAAACGACAGCGCATGGTCCTGCACGAACGCATCGCGCGGGGCGTACGCGGTGGCCGACACGCCAGCCGTGGTGGACAGCTGCACCACCGGCGCCCCCGTCGGCGTTCCATCGTGTCGGGTGAGAATGTTCACGACGCCGCTGATCGCATCGGCGCCATACAGGGCCGCCCCCTGTGGTCCGCGAATCACTTCCACGCGCTCAACGCGCGCCGGATCGAGCTGTGTCACTAGCAGCGGATTGGCCACCTCGATCCCATCGAGATAAATCTTCGGCGCGCTGACGCCGAACGAGCTCGCGCCGCGGATGCTGCCGTATCGCACCGAGAGCGTGCCGGCGCTCGCCGTCCACGACCAGACGCCGGGCACCGCCAGCTCCAGCGCTTCCCCAAGGGTACCCACACCCTGACGGGCGAGCGTCGCGCCATCGATCACGTCGAGCGCAAAGGGCGAACCACGTTGAGGCGCCCCATCGGGTGATCCCGTCACGACCACGCGATCAAGCACGCTGGCCCGTCGTGCTATCGGCGCACTCGACAACACACTCGCCGACGCTGCGACCCCGGTATTACTCCCGCCGTCCGCCACGACCCCGGCGCGCGATGGCGCCAGTACCACCTGCGTGGTGCCCAGCACGATCGAGCGCAACGCGGTGCCGGACAGCAGCGACTCCAGCACGGCACCCACCGGCACGCGATCGAGCGCGAGGCAAACGCGCTTGCCGACGGGTAGCAGCTCCACGCTGTACGACAGTTCGATCTTCGCGACCACGGCCAACCGATCGAGCGCCTCGCGAACGGAGACGTCGGACACATGCAGGTTCACGATGCGGTCGAGGGGCGGTGCCCACAGCGACGAGCGCTCCTGCGCCCCAAGCCGTACCGCACACATCGGATTCGACAGCTGCGCGGCCACCACCGGCGCACGCTCGGCGTGCACGACCGAAACGGGCGCGATCACGACTGCGATCGCGCCCACGGTCACCCCGCGTCGCACCACCGGCCACCACCACATATGCGCGTCGATTGCCCCGTTCAAGGATTCGGTGTCGAACCCGGTCCCTGCGGCTGCAGAAGGATCGTATCGCCACGCTGCACCACATCGGCGCCAAGGGCCAGCGCAATCACCTGCACCACCTGCGCCGCCGAATCACCGCGGAACGACGCCGTCAGCGTACGCCGGGCCAGCACCGCGTCCACCACCTGCAATTCGATGCCATACCAGCGACGTAAATCGGCCTGCACTTCGGCCATCGGCGCATCCCGATACGCCAGCTGCCCGCGTGTCCACGCCATGTCTTCGTCGGTCACCGTACCGCGTGCCACCGCCACGGAACCAGCCTGCAACACGCCGCGATCACCGGCGCGCAGTTCCACCGGCGCGGCACTGCCAGCCGTCGTATCGCGGAGCGCGACGATCCCGTGCGTCACCGCCACCGACACCCGACCGTTCACATCGGTCTTCACCGAGAAGGCCGTGCCGATATCGCGAATCTCTGCGCCGCGCGAATGCACCACGAACGGGTGTGCCCCGTCGTGCTTCACATCAAAGAATGCCGCCCCTTCCAGCGTCACATCACGATTGCCGCGATTGAAGCCCGAGGCCACCGTGAGCCGGCTGCCGGGCGCCAACACGACCGTGCTGCCGTCGGGCAGCATCACCGAGTCACGCTGCCCCACCGTCGTGGCGTACACCTGCTCCACCGCCGCGTTGCTGCCGCGCCACTGGGCGATACCGACCATCGCCGTCAGCGCCGCCGCCGCCAGCACCGGCCCGCGCCAACGGCGCACCGCGGCTGCCGGCTTGGCCACCGAGGACTGAGCCGCGCCGCCGCGCGA
>CAIUOO010000213.1 GCA_903900795.1 uncultured Gemmatimonadota bacterium
CAAGACTCACGTGAGTGCTGAGTTGTGAGTTCAAGTTTGGAGTCTCGAGTGGTGGCACTCATGACTCCGAACTTTGACTCAAGACTCAAGACTCACGTGAGTGCTGAGTTTCGAGTCCAAGTTCAGAGTCTCGAGTTTTACCGCAAGAACCACGGCGCCAGCACCAGACTCACCACGCTCATCAGCTTGATCAAAATGTTCATGGCCGGTCCGCTGGTGTCCTTGAACGGATCGCCCACGGTGTCACCCACCACGGCGGCCTTGTGCGGATCGGAGCCCTTGCCGCCCAGGATGCCGCCTTCGATCATCTTCTTGGCGTTGTCCCATGCGCCGCCGGCGTTGGCCATGAACAGGGCCATCATCACGCCCGTCACCGTGGCACCGGCCAGCAATCCGCCCAGCGCCGTGACGCCGAGGAACTTGCCGACCAGCACGGGAAGCAGGATCGCCACCAGGCCCGGCGCGATCATTTCACGAATGGCGGCCTTCGTGGAGATCTCGACGCAACGCGCCGAGTCCGGCTTCACGCCCGGCTTGCCTTCGAGCAGCCCCGGGATCTCGCGGAACTGACGACGGACTTCTTCCACCATGCCCTGTGCGGCACGACCCACTGCGGTCATCGTGGAGGCACCGACGTAGAACGGCACCACGCCGCCCACGAACATGCCGATCACGACCATCGGGTCGATCAGGTTGAGCACCGTCAGATTCACCGCCGAGGCGTAGGCCGAGAACAGCGCCAGCGCCGTGAGGGCCGCCGAGCCGATCGCGAAGCCTTTCCCAATCGCGGCGGTGGTGTTGCCGAGGGCGTCGAGGCCGTCGGTGATCTTGCGGACTTCCGGTCCGAGATGGCTCATCTCGGCGATACCACCGGCGTTGTCCGAAATCGGGCCGTAGGCGTCGACGGACATCGTGACACCGACCGTAGCGAGCATGCCCACCGAGGCGATGGCGATGCCGTACAAACCGGCCGACGTGAACGAGACCCAGATCGCGCCACAGATCAGCAGCACCGGCACGATGCAGCTTTCCATGCCGACGGCGAGGCCGGCGATGATGTTCGTGGCGGGGCCCGTCTGCGAGGCTTCGGCGATACGACGTACCGGGCCGGCCGCCGTGTAGTACTCGGTCACGAGACCGATGGAGATACCGGACACCGTACCGGCAATGACCGCGAAGAACGGTCCGAGCACGGGGAGGGCCACGCCGGCCGCATCGGTCATTCCAAGCGGCACCATGTTCGTGATGAAGTACGCGAACACGAGAAACAGGCCGGCGGCGATGAACGTGACCAGGCGCAGCGCGTTGGCCGGATCACCCTTGGCCAGAATGCGCATCATGAAAATACCGATCAGTGAGGCCACAAGACCGGCCGCCGTGTAGGCCACCGGAAGCAGCATCGCGTTGATGCGCGTGGATTCCGGGATCAGGGTGCTGGTCGCGGCCAGCGCAATCGTGGCGACGATGCCGCCCACGTAGCTCTCGAAGATGTCGGCGCCGAGTCCGGCCACGTCGCCCACGTTGTCACCGACGTTGTCAGCGATCGTGGCCGGGTTGCGCGGATCGTCTTCCGGAATGCCTGCCTCGACCTTACCCACGAGGTCCGCGCCAACGTCGGCGGCCTTAGTGTAGATGCCGCCGCCGACGCGCGCGAACAGCGCGATCGAGGAGGCGCCCATCGCGAAGCCCGAAATGATCTCGGCGAACGTCTTCGCGTCGGCGGTCACTTCGTTCTTGGCGAGGAACGCGAACACGATCGCGATGCCAGCCAGACCGAGCGACGCCACCGCGAGGCCCATGATCGAACCACCGCCGAATGCCACGCGGAGCGCCGCGGCCTGACCGCTGCTGCGGGCCGCTTCCGCCGTGCGCACGTTGGCCGCCGTGGCACCCTGCATGCCGATCCAGCCGCTGGCGACCGAGAGCAGACCGCCGAAGATGTACGCGATGGCCGTCTTCACGCCGATCGCCCAGCCCAGAAGGCCAGCCACGACGAGCAGGAAGGGAATCAGGACCACGTACTCGGCGCGAAGGAAGGCCATCGCGCCCACGTGGATCTCGCCGGCCAGATCCTGCATGGCCTGCGTGCCAGGGGAAAGACGGCGAATGCCGCCGAAGGTCAGGAACGTCGCGATGAGGCCGACGACGCCCGCGCCCAACGACAGCAGCGGGAGTTGGTCGAACATGTCGGTGTGGCTGGGGGAATGAGGGGTGACCGGACTCGTGCCCGGGGTCACCGGAGGGTGGAACAGCCGCCAAGGATAAGCGCTGGCCCCCCGGCCGGCTACTGCTTGCAGGTCCCCCGGGGGTCGAGCTTGGGCTGATCCACCTTCGGCCGTGCCGACCGGTTCCCCAGCTCCAGTGCGATATCGGCCACCAAGCGGGATACCCGCTGCATGTGCGGGTAATCAATGTACTGCGGCTCGTCGGTGAGCTGGTGGTAGGCCGAGTGTCCGCCGGTCGTGAAGAACGTGACGGGAATGCCCCAGCGGGCATATTCATAGTGGTCGGACCGGCAATAGATGTTCATCGGATGGCCGTTGGCGTCCATCGCGTAGTCGAACGAGAAGTTGTGCTTCTTGCCCGTGTTGACCGACTCCACCAGATCCCCCAGTTCGGTGCTCAGCCGGCGCGAGCCCACGAGCTGCAGGTAATCGGGGCCACCGCGGAGCTCCTTGCCGTCGGCGCTCATACCCGTCTGATCGGTCACACTGCCACGGCCGACCATGTCCATGTTGAGCTGGGCCACGATGGAATCACGCGGCACTGTCGGGTGCTCCGTGAAGAACGCCGACCCCCACAATCCCTTCTCTTCACCGGCGTGCCACACGAACAGCGTGGAGCGCTTCGGCTTGACCTTCGCCGACGACAAGTACTCGGCGATCTCCTGCACGGCCACCGAGCCGGATCCGTCATC
>CAIUOO010000214.1 GCA_903900795.1 uncultured Gemmatimonadota bacterium
GGACGCGCCGGTACAATCATTGAGATGCCTCGAGGAATGGACTCTCGGGCGCGCCGCGTCTCTCTTCAATCAATGCGCTCCGTGTCATCACTCACACGTCGCGATGTGCTCGGGATGGCCGCAGCACTGCTGCCGGTGATCGCCTGCACCCCCGATGTCACTACCGCTGCACCGTCCGTCATTGACGCGATACCGGACGATGCGGTTGTCATCACCAACGACGCGGTGCTCGTGCGCGTCGAGCGAATTCCGGCACTGCGGCCGGTGGATGGCGCAGTGGTCTTGTTGGCCGCCCGCGTGATCCTTATCCGCACCGGTATGGAGACATTCCGTGCGCTATCGGCCGAATGTCCGCACTCGGGATGCGGCGTGTCCGTTATCGACAAGCCGAGACTGATCTGCCCGTGTCACGGCTCCGAGTTCGACTTCCGCGGTGACCGACTCGCTGGTCCGGCCCCGACGGGGCTTCGCGTGCTGCGGGCCGACTTCGACGCGGCAGCTGGTGTCCTTCAAGTAGCGCGCAGCAGCGCGCCTCAGCTCAGACCGAACTCTTCCCGGGCCTGACGCGCCGCGCGGCTCCGCACATCCTCGGCCGCGAGGGCCGCCGCGCGTGCGGCATCGCTCGGTTCACCGGCCGCAGCCGCCAGCGCCAACGCATCCTCCCGGCGCGCCAACAGCGTCCAGAACTCGCCCGCATCGGGATCGGTCCCTTCATTGGCCGGCAGCAACGCGTACATCGCCTTGTACATCATCGAGAAGGCGAAAAAAATCGCGACCATGTCCGGCAGCACGAGCACGAACCGGGTGATCGCGTTCACATTGGCGACCTGATCATTGAACGCCGGCGTATTGAATGGCGCGAGGACCATGCGGTAATTGATCACGAAGTTCACCGCACCGGCCGCCAGATTCGTCACGCCAATCAGGATGCCCGCCTTCTTCATGGCCGCTCCGACCGTCGGTTCATCGAGCAGACGGTTCATCTGCTGCTCACGCTCCGATGTGTCAGGGCTCAGCCCCTGTAGCGCAATCGCACGCGTGACGGGCGACCCAAGCAGGGCCGTGACACCGAACACCAGAAACGACACCACGTAACTCACGCTGTCTTTGACCGCGAACAGCAGGCCATCCACGTACCAAAAAGCGAGGGCTCCACGCATCAGCGACGTCAGACCGACGAACGCCGTGATGAAGTTGAAGCGACGGGTGATCACCAGGAGGTCGAGGAGTACCCAGACCACCGGGATCATGGCGGCCGTGAGGTACGCACGAAGCGCCCCGAGCGGCTCGGTCCCGTACTTCAGGACAAGAATCGGTATGGCGGCACCGATCAGAATGTCCAGCGTGAGTTTCAGCGACTTCGACATGAACATTGAATCTCACCGGAGGCGGGGGCGGGCGGTACCGGTGGGGTTATTGAACTGCGGACTCCGCGAACTGCCAACTCCCTAGGAAGCAGGGGGGAGGGTATCAGGGCAGAGGAGGCAGGTGAACAGCGCGCGGTTGCTCTCTCCTGCTTCCTGATACCCTCCCCCCTGCTTCCTTGTATGTCTCCACGGTCCACGATTTCTCGTGCATCTTCAGGGTCGCGGCAGCTCGTTGCTCCCCAGGGCCCGTCGAGCCCGTTCCCTAGTTCGAGCGCCGCGTCACTGATCGCCAC
>CAIUOO010000215.1 GCA_903900795.1 uncultured Gemmatimonadota bacterium
CTCGCATCCGTCGGCGTCGCCACGGCGTCCGCCCAGCGCGGCCCCGGCGGCCCTCCGCAAGCCCGCGGCGCCGACACCACCTTCGGTGTCTCCTGGCGCAACATCGGCCCCAACCAATCCGGCCGGATGGTCGCCGTGGCCGGTTCGACACAGCGCCCCGACGAGTACTACCTCGGCACCACCGGCGGCGGCGTCTGGAAGACCGTCGACGGTGGCAAGACCGCGATGCCGGTGACCGACAAGTATTTCGGCGGCACCATCGGCTCGATTGCCGTGCAGACCACCAACCCCGACGTGGTGTGGGTGGGCGGCGGTGAAACGCCGATTCGCGGCAACGTGTCGCATGGTGAAGGCGTGTGGAAGAGCCTCGATGCCGGCAAGACGTGGACGTACATGGGTCTCCGGGAGACGCAGTACATCTCCCGCGTGCGCATCGATCCCACCAACCCCGACATCGTGTTCGTGGGGGCGCTGGGCCATGTGTTCGGACCGAACAAGGAACGCGGCGTGTATCGCACCACCGACGGCGGCAAGACGTGGAAGAACATCCTGTTCCGCAACGACAGCACCGGTGTCGCGGACATGATCATGGATCCATCGAACCCGAAGATCATGTACGTCACCTTCTGGCAGGCTGGCCGCAAGCCGTGGCTGCTGGTGAGCGGTGGCGCGGGCAGTGGCATCTTCAAGACCACCGACGGTGGCGATACGTGGACCGAAATCACGCGCGCAAAGGGCTTGCCGCAGACCGGCATGCTGGGCGCGATCGGCATCACGGTGTCACCGGCCAAGCCGAGTCGCTTGTGGGCGATTCTTGAGCATGAGGCGAATGGTGGCGTGTATCGCAGCGATGATGCCGGTGCCACGTGGACCTTCATGAGCGGCGATCGCAATCTGCGTCAGCGCTCGTGGTACTACTCCAAGCTGTACGCCGATCCCAAGGACACCAACGTCGTGTACGCGCCGCAGGTGAGCCCGATGGTGTCGAAGGATGGCGGCAAGACGTTCACTGCCGGCTTTGGTGGCGGCGACAATCACGACATCTACATCGATCCCACCGATCCTAAGCGCATCGCCGTAGCGCACGACAACGGCGTGATCATCACGAAGGACGGCGGTACCACGCGGACCGCCGTGGCCGTGCCCACCGGTCAGTACTATCACGTGCACCTCACGAGCCACTATCCGTTCCACGTGTGTGGCGCGAAGCAGGACGCCGGCTCATCGTGCGGCCCGGTGCGTGAAACGCCAGCCTTCGGTCGTGGTGGATTCGGCGGACCCGGTGGTGGTGCGCCGGTAGCACCGCCGTCGCCCTTCTCCACGTTCTATAGTGTGGCGGGCGGTGAGTCGGGGTACATCAGCAGCAACCCGATCGATCCCGACATCATGTTCGGCGCGAACTACGGTGGCAGCATGGACGTGCTGAACCGTCGCACCGGCAAGTCGCGCAGCATCGATCCGTGGCCGCTCGACCCGATGGGACATGATGCGAAGGACTCGAAGTACCGCTTCCAGTGGACGTACCCGATCGTGCACTCGCCGCATGATCCGAACACGATTTATGTGGGATCGAACGTCGTGTTCCGTTCCACCAACGGCGGCACCACGTGGACGCCGATCTCGCGCGATCTCACGCGCAACGATCCCGCCACGCTGGGCAGCTCGGGTGGTCCGATCACGAAGGACCAGACGAGCGTGGAGTATTACGGCACCGTGTTCACGATCGCCGAGTCGAAGCTCACGAAGGGCTTGATCTGGACCGGCAGCGATGACGGACTGCTGTACGTCACGCGCGACAACGGTACCACGTGGAAGAACGTGACGCCGAAGGGACTCCCGGAGTGGATGCGCTGGAGCATCATCGAAGCGTCGCCGCACAATCCGGGCACGGCGTGGGTGGCGGGCAACCGCTATCAGATGGACGACTTCGCGCCGTATCTCTATCGCACCACCGATTACGGTGTGACGTGGACCAAGATCACGAACGGCATTGCGCCGGAGCATTTCACGCGTGCGATCCGTGAAGACCTGCATCGCGCGGGCATGGTGTACGCGGCCACCGAGCGTGGCGTGTACGTGTCGCACGATGCCGGTGCCAACTGGAAGAGCCTGCAGAAGAACCTGCCGCCGGTGCCGGTGAGCGACATGATGCTGCGCGACGACGATCTCGCGATCAGCACGCATGGCCGCGCGTTCTGGGTGATGGAGAACCTCACGCCGTTGCGGTGGGAGCCCGAAACCGAGAAGGCCGCGAGCGCGCCGTATCTGTACAAGCCGGTGCCCGTGTTGCGCCTGAACGGACAGGCCGCGCCCACGTTCGTGTATCGCCTGCCCACCGATTCGATGCCGGTCACGTTCCAGTTCTACGACAAGGCCGGCACGCTGTTGGCCACGGTGGCGAGCACCGACACCAACCCCACGCCCGCGGCGGGCGGCCCTGGTGGTGGACGTGGCTTCGGCGCTGCGGCCCCGGCTCGCCCAAGCAACCGCAAGGGTGTGAACCGCTACACGTGGACCATGCGTCACGCCGATGCGACCACGTTCCGCGGCATGATTTTGTGGGGCGGACGTGGCACCGGCCCGTCGATGGCGCCGGGCACGTACAGCGTGAAGATGACCGCCGGCGGTGCGGCGCCGGTGCAGTACACGTTCGTGGTGAAGCCCGATCCGCGTGCAGAGGCCACGGAAGCGGATCTCGTGGAGCAGACGCGGATGGCGCTGCAGGTGCGCGACCGCATGAGCGACGCGAACAAGGGCGTGATCGAGATTCGCAATCTCAAGAGCGACGTGACCGATCGCACGGCGAAGATGACCGCGAACGCCGCCTTCGCGCCGTTGGCGAAGCAGTTCGCGGATTCGCTGAGCGCGGTGGAAGACTCCGTGTATCAGACGAAGAATCAGTCGGGACAGGATCCGCTGAACTTCCCGATCCGACTCAACAATCAGTTCTCGAGCTTGCTGAGCTTCGTATCGAGCGGCGAGCGCCGGCCGCCCAAGCAGGCGTACGATGTGCTGGCGGTGTTGAACCCGAAGCTCGACCTGCAGATGGCGCGCCTGGAGCGCATCATTGCGGCGGACCTGCCGAAGCTCAACGCGATGTTGAAGGCGGCGGGATTGCCCGAGATCACGCGGAGCAAGGTAGAGAAGGGCGGACCCGGTGCGGCACAGCCGGTGTTTGTGCCGGATGAGACGTCGGGCTGGTGAGGTTGCCGTAGAAAGGAACTGATAACGCCCGGTTGACGTGGAGAGTCGGCCGGGCGTTATCAGTTGGGGTGGAGGAAAGCGTGGGTGTTCGGTCGGCTGACTGACAGCATCGGTTGCGAGGGGCCTGTCGGAAATTCTGTGTATGAGTCATAACCTTGTAGGACGGAGGTGGTTATGGCTCGACGGAAACGGGCGGCGGCGGAGCCGCTGCCCGCAGGACTGACGCCCGAAATACTCGACCAGCTGGTGGCGGGGGTGC
>CAIUOO010000216.1 GCA_903900795.1 uncultured Gemmatimonadota bacterium
AACGCTAGCGTTCAACGACTCTGACCCCTTGAACGGACCCCTTGAACGGGAACACGACGCCGCTGTCCTGCTTCCTCCACCCTGACACCCTCCTCCCTGCCCCCGAAGCAGTTGGCCGTTCAGTTACCGCCGCACCACCGAGTCCCCCAGAGTGCTCCGATTACTCTGGTATGGCGCAAAGCCGGCGCCCCAGTCCACCCCGATCACTTCCACCCACACGCGGGCGCCGTCGACGTGGACGACCGTGTAGTGATAGGCGTTGTCCCCCGCCCTGACGCCCGGGCGCACCAGATGCGTCACGCGAGCCGAGTCGGCACCGGCGGCTTGCGTGTAGGCGCGCAGGTCCGGCTCGCCCTGATACGTATACAACGGCGCGCCACCGCCGCCGCTCACGATCTGGTCGATGCGACGCGGCTGTCCCGCGGCATCGCGGTAGCGCTCGACGAAGTGCTCGAAGAAGTGCTCGTGTCCGGTGAACAGCATCTCCACGTTGTGCCGGCGGAACAACGGCATGTAGTTCGCGCGCACCGCCAGCGTGGGACGCTCGATGGTGGTGCCGCCGTGCGGCCCTGACGAGTACGCGGGATGATGGAAGAAGGCCACCACATGCGTGAACCGCGTGCGATCGAGCCCTTCCAACTGTCCGCGCACCCACGCCAGTTGCGTCGAGTCTTCGGCGATGTTGGAATCGAAGGCGATTACGAACGTATTGCCGTAGCCGAAGGCGTACGTGGGATACCCGGCCAGGCGGCGCGTGGCGCCATCGGCGGGAATCAGCTGCCCAACAGCGCGCAGATAATTCTGTAACCCCACCAGACGGCCGGGCGCGTTCAATTCAGCGGCCGACGTCACGTCATGATTGCCCGGCGCGAGATAGTACGGCACACCGCCGATCGTCGTGAGCCGGTTGATCAGGCTGATGAAGCTCACGTTCCACTGTTTTGGATCACGCCCGTTCACCACCGCGTCGCCGCTCTGCAGCACGAAGCGAATGGGCTCCGGGCCGTTCTCCATGCTCTTGATGGTGCGCAGCATCGACTCGACCACGAGCGAATGCTCGTACTGCTCGTTTACGCCATCACGACGTCCGCGCGTGTCGCCGTACGCGATGAACGAGAAGCGCGTGACGCTCGCACTTGCCGCTTCGGCCGGCAGCGGATTGCGGGGCTTCGCGATGGACAGCACCGTGTCCGCAGCCCCCGCCGATTGCGCCCCCTGCGCCGGAAGTGTCTTCGCCGTCGCGGACAAGGCTAGTACGGCACTGGCGGTTACGGCACGAACCGAGCGGCAACGCAGAGATCGCATGCAAAAAACTCCGGGCAAAGGTGGTGCGTCTGAACGTACCGCCGTGCTCGCGTACCCGCACGCTGGCGCCGGAGCGGCGGCCGGGCTGATCTTTGTTCATGATCTTTGAACCCGACTTCGAGTGCCTCGCGCCCGATGCCTTGCGCGCCCTGCAGGATCGCCGGCTGCACGATCTGGTGTCCTACGTGGCCGATCGCGTTCCCTTCTATCGCGACCGGCTCGCCGCGCTCGGCGTCACGGCACACGACATTCGTGGCGTGGAGGACATTACCCGCCTCCCGATCACCCGCAAAGCCGATCTGCGCGACCAGTATCCGTTCGGTCTGCTCGCCGTGCCGCGCGCCTCACTGCGCCGCGTGCATGGGTCCTCGGGCACCACAGGGAAGCCGACCATCGTGGCCTACACCAGAAACGATCTCGACCTGTTCGAGCGTGTGACCGCACGATCGCTAGCCATGGCCGGCGCCGAGCCCGGCATGATGCTCCACAACGCCTACGGGTATGGCCTGTTCACCGGCGGCTTGGGCCTCCATGGGGGCGCCGAACGGCTGGGGCTGAACGTCATTCCAGTATCCGGCGGCATGACCGACCGG
Source organism: uncultured Gemmatimonadota bacterium (assembly GCA_903900795.1). Taxonomy (GTDB): domain Bacteria; phylum Gemmatimonadota; class Gemmatimonadetes; order Gemmatimonadales; family Gemmatimonadaceae; genus Gemmatimonas. The sequence goes on from CAIUOO010000216.1 coordinate 1,899, forward strand.
CAGGTCACCCTCATCGAAGATCTGCGCCCCGACGTGCTGAGTTGCACACCGAGCTACGCGTTGACGTTGGCCGGCGCACTCGCCGAGCGCGGACTCACGCCGGCCGACATTTCGCTGCGCTTTGCGTTGCACGGCGCCGAACCGTGGACCGATGCCATGCGCACGCACATTGACGCCGGGCTCGGTGTTCGCTGCACAAACATCTACGGGCTTTCGGAGATTATCGGGCCCGGCGTGTCGTGCGAATGCGTGGAAGGGCGCGACGGCTCGCACATCATGGAGGATCATTTCTTTCCGGAGATCCTCGATCCCGATACCGGCGCCCCGCTGCCCGACGGAACCGACGGCGTGTTGGTGCTCACCACCCTCACCAAGGAAGCGTTGCCGCTGCTGCGCTACTGGACCGGTGACATCACGTCGATCACGCGCGAGCCGTGCCGGTGCGGACGCACACTGGCGCGCATGCGGATGATTCGTGGACGCACCGATGACATGCTGATCATTCGTGGCGTGAACGT
>CAIUOO010000217.1 GCA_903900795.1 uncultured Gemmatimonadota bacterium
ACCGACATCGCGGTGGATCACAACCATCTCGTGATGAGCATCCTCCGCAAGATCGCGCCGCGACATGGATTGCAGGCGATCGTGCACGAGAAGCCGTTCGCCGGCATCAACGGCTCGGGTAAGCACTGCAACTGGTCGCTCTCGATCACCTCCGACAACGCGCTCGACGGCACCAACCTGCTCAAGCCCGGCAAGACGCCGCACCAGAACATCCGATTCCTCGTGTTCCTGGCCGCCGTGCTCAAGGGCGTGCACAAGCATGCCGGTCTGCTGCGCGCCGGTATCGCCGTGAGCGGCAATGAACATCGCCTTGGCGCCAACGAAGCGCCGCCCGCCATCATCTCCGCCTTCCTCGGCTCGGGGCTCACGCAGGTCGTCGAAGACATCGCCGCCGGCAAGACGTCGCCCAACAGCGCCGAGCAGGCCATGCTCAAGCTGGGCGTCGCCAAGCTGCCGGAAGTCGAACAGGACAACACCGACCGCAACCGCACGTCGCCCTTCGCCTTCACGGGCTCGAAATTCGAGTTCCGTGCCGTCGGCGCATCACAGAGCATCGCCTTCCCCGTCATGCTGCTGCAAGCCGCCGTGGCCGAAGCGATCGGTGAGATCATCGAGCAGCTCAAGGCAGAGCTCAAGACCAGCAAGAGCACCGACGACGCCGCGCTCACGGTGGCCGCCAAGGCGTTCAAGGAATCATCCGCGGTGCGGTTCGAGGGGAACAACTACTCCGACGAGTGGGTGATCGAAGCCAAGAAACGGGGCCTGCTCAACCTGCGTCGCACGCCGGAAGCGCTGGCCCAGCTGCTCACGGATGATGCGAAGGCGCTGTTCAAGAACACCCATATCCTCACCGAAGTCGAACTCGAGAGCCGTTACCACGTGCGGCTCGAGCGCTACGTGAAGGACATCCTGATCGAGCTGCACACGATTCAGCAGATGATCGACACGCAGGTGCTTCCGGCGGCGTACGCGTATCTCGGCACGCTCGCCGCATCGGCCGGTCAGGGCGCCACAGCCGGCATCAACATGCAGCCGGTCGTCGACGCCGCGAACTCGGTGTCGAAGCTCGTGGCCACGCTGCAGAAGAAGCGCGCCGAACTCGCCAAGGTGATCACCAAGGCCGAGCACATGCACGATGACCTCGGTGGCCAGGCCGGCTATCTCACGACCACCGGCTGCGACACGATGGGCGAAGTGCGCGACGCCGCCGACGCCATCGAACTCGCCATCGGTGACGAGTACTGGCCGTTGCCGCGGTATCGGGAGATGCTGTTCCCGGTGTGATCGGGTGCTGACGGCAGGCTCGTAACTGCCACTCCCTAGGGAGCAGGAAGGAGGGTATTAGGGGGCAGGAAGCAGGTGGACCGCGCGTGGTTCCTGCTTCCTGCCCCCTGATACCCTCCTTCCTGCTTACTAGGGAGTTTTCAGTTGCTCATCCCGCAGCAAGCTCACCTTCCTCTCCAACCCCCATGCGTAGCCGCCAAGCGTGCCGTCGGCCCGCACCACGCGATGACACGGCACCACCATCGCCACCGGATTCGCGCCGCACGCCGTGCCCGCGGCACGCACCGCCGTCGGTGAGCCGATGCGCGCCGCCAGCTCGGCATACGTGATCGTTTCACCGCGCGGAATCCGCTGCAGCTCGCGCCACACGCGCTGTTGAAACGCCGTCCCGCGCAGATCGAGTGGCAACACATGCGACAGCGCCGCACCACTCGCCAGCGCGACCACACCGGCGCTGATGTCGCCGAGTGCCGCGTCGTCCCGCACCAGCTCCGCGGCCGGCAGCGCGTCACGCAACGTCGCATCGAGTACGATCGGATCGTCGCCCAACAGCACGCGATGGACGCCACGCGAGGTCATCGCTACCAACACGACGCCGAGCGCGCACGGGACGATAGTGTAAATCACCGTCTCGCCGGCCGCGACACGATGCGTGCGCACTACGCCCTCAGGTCCGTGCGTTCGACCAGCGCCGGCGCTGGCGCCTTGCTCGACATGAGCTGGGTCACGAAGCGCTGGCCTTCCGAGATGCGCTCGATTTCAATCGACATGGCGTCCACCGCCTGCTCGATGCGCTCCAGACGCGCCGTCCCTTCCAGCAGCTGCGGACTCGGCTTCGGCTGATTCGAACGCTTGATCATCATGCGCGCCGCAGCCCAGGCCAGCGGTCCCCACACCATCACAATCGACACGATCGAAATCGCCGTGAGCTGTCCGGAACTGAAGGGACCGTAGCGCTCTGCCGTCGCCTCTTCGGACACGAGTTCACCGGGTGCCCGGGCC
>CAIUOO010000218.1 GCA_903900795.1 uncultured Gemmatimonadota bacterium
AGGCGAGGTCGCTTGAATCAGGAATGGGAGCTGATCACCGATCCCGAGTGGGAAAAAGCTGGCTGGGAAGACCCCCGGGTGTTCGTCTGGAAAGGCCGAAGCTATTTCACCAACAACTTTCTCAATCAGTGCAGCATCTGTGACGTGGAGACCGGCCACGAGATGCCAATACGCCTCGAAGGGAAGAACTTCACGTTTTTGCCCGGGAACGAACTGTCCTTCATCTCCTGGTTTCAGCCACTCGAGATTCGCACCGTGGCCCCGGGCCCTCCACGACGGACCACGCGACGACCGTGGAGCATCTCCCGCCTGCCGAGCCAGGCTTCGTGGCGCGGCGGCACACCAGGGGTGATGATCGAGGAAGACCTCTATGCGGGGTTCGGCCACCAGACCCTCCATGAATCTGGCGAACTGCGGCATTATCCGTTCCTCTGGCGGCTCGACCTGCGCGGCCCCCGCGTCAGGCTCGAGACTCGACTGGTGGAATTGCCGGGCATGTGGCCGCTGTGTGATCCAACCTGTGTCCTCGAACGCGGAGGAAAAACCTACCTGATCACTGCCCAAAGCCCTTTGTCCTGGTTTTCCGAGCAACCTCTGCGGAACGCGGTCTATGAGTTTTCTTGGCAGAACCTCTTCGAACAGCTCGACAGCCCTGATCTATCCCTCTCAACCGTCATGACAACGAGGGAAAACTTCTGGCGGTGGTGGAAACGACGGAAGTCCACCTTCGCCACGCGCGAGACCCTATCCTGAGTTCACGGGCGATCAACTCTGCATCAGACACGAAATCCTCCAGCAGAGGATCCGGATGCTTTTGCCGATGGTGTTCATGATCTCGTTTCACTGAGGGGCGGCTTGTTGAGCAGGAGCCAGTAGAGGCCGACCTCCTAGATTGACTTGCAAAAGTGCTTGAACTCGACTGGCTTCACGATGTAGCAGCGGATGCAGGTCGCGTGTGATCCTGCGGCCCGGCTCGAGCGCCGCCAACTCCTCGAACACCGTTCTGGCGTAAGCCGAGTCAGCGTAAGCCGAGTCGGCGTAAGCCGGGTTACGGCTGCCGGGCGTAGGCCCGCGAGCCGGCGTAGAGATACATGGCCCGGCCGTTTTCGGAGCGGACGAAGATGTGGAGTGCCGACCCCTGCGGCGGGGTGACCAGCAGCTCGTTGGCGCCCGCGAGTTTCGCGTTCATCACGGCATCGCCCTGTTTCACCCTGAGCGCGCCGTCCTGCTCGAGCACTTCGAGCACGTTCCGCCCCTGCGCGTAGCGACCGACCAGCGCGGCGCGCTCGGCGGCGTTGGCCTCACGCGGCGCGGGGGCCGAGACCTTGGGCTCGGTGTAGCCGACCGCCATCTGTAGCGCCGCCGACTCGATGGCGTCGATACCGGCGCCCGGCCCGTTCACGAGCACGATGACGGCCGCCTTGCGGTCGGGGAGCATCGTGATGCTCGCGTTGTAGCCGTTGATCGAGCCGCCGTGCGTCCAGACGCGATCCGTGCCCGAGCGACCGACGACGAGGCCATAGCCGTGCATCGCCGAGTCGAGTCCCGAGCCGCCGGGATGCGCCACGTAACCGGTGGTCACACGGCGGACGGCGCCGGCCGAGAAGGCCTGCGCGCCGTCGATTATGCCGCCGTTCATGAGGGCGATTGTGTAGCGCGCCAACTCGGGCGCGGTGGCAAAGAGGAATCCTGCCGCCCACTGCGCCGTATTCTCGGGCATCGGTCGCACGATCTGCATGCCATTCGCGATGCCATTCGGGCCGGCCTCATGCCCCAGGGCGATGGGATAGGTGAGCGCTTCGAGCGGCTTGAAGGTGCTGAGGCGCATGCCGGTCGGTCGCATGACCAGCGACTCCACCAGCGCGGCGAAGCGCTGTTTGCCGGCCACTTCGCCCACGTACCCCGCCATCGAGATGCTGGGGTTCGAGTAGGAGAAGGTGCGTCCCGGCTCGGTGTAGAACATGGTGTCGCTCACTTCGCGCATCACTTCGCCGAGGGCACCCTCACCCATGCGTCCGTACGGGACGGCGTTATCGAGCCATCCGGCGCTGTGTGTCATGAGCTGCTGCGTGGTCACGGCGCCGACGCGTTTCCCTTTGAGTGACGGCACGATCTCGCCGATCGGCATCGCCATGTCGATGCGCTGCCGCTCGGCCAACTCGGCCAGCATCGTGCCGGTGAACATCTTGGTGACGGAGCCAACGCGCAGGAGCATGTCGGGTGTCATGCGCTGCTGCGTTTCGACGTTGGCGAGGCCATAGCCCTGCGCGTAGGCGAGGCGCCCGTTCACGACCACCGCCACGGTGGCGCCGGGGGCCTTGGAGCTGGTGAGCGCGGCGCGGGCCACGCTGTCGAGGCGGGCCGCCCAGACGGGGGGCGCTGTTGTGGGAGCCGTTTGCGCATGGCCGGGGCAGACGGTGGTCGCCACCAGAACGGTGGCGGCGAGCGCGAGGGAGCGGGGAGTCAGCATGCGTAGAAGCTGCAGGGTGGACGGCGACTGGCAAGTGGCCGCGGCTTCGGTGTGGCCGCGTCGGGCGCGAGCGGGCGGATTCCTTTCGCCGCTTGCTGCGCGGGGATGGCCGCGCGCCTGTCGCGTCGCTCCGTCGCCGGCCCCTCCCACGCGGGGGCGGCTGCAGGGACCCCCGTCGCGCCCTGGCGGTGACGGGGCGGTGGCGGCCGCGGGGGAACGGAAGCACAGGGCGCAGCGCATCCGGCGTTCGTGCCGCGGCAAGGTGTGCGCGACACGCTCCGAGCGGACGCAGGCCTCAGTGTGGCGGACACGCGCGATTCAGATGGCAGTGCGCAGGCTCAGCCGTCAGACTGGGTATAGTGTTCAGAGACGAGCAACGACAGTCCACAGTGCCGAGCGGGTTTCGTGGCCCTGGCGATTCCTGAGGCCATCGCGCGAACCAGCGATCCCCGCCGGCACGTCGGCATACGTTGAGCGGTGTCGCGACATCGGACGGCGCCACAAAATGGCTCGATACTGAGCACTGTCGGTGCTGAATTCTGAACACTATACCCAGTCTGACGCCTGAGGCTGTCTACTGGGGCTCCCTCCAAAAAGTGGACACCGATTTGCCTGAGTAGGTTCAGGCAGGAGGATGTTCACGATGCCGAGGAAGCCGGTAGGTGATCTCCGCACTCGGAAGCAGTACACGCGGGTGTTCACGGTGCTGCGAGATTGGATGCGGGTGCTGCGGGGCGCAGGCCGTCCCGCCCGCCCCGACGTGACGAGTCAGGATGAAGAGCTGCGCCGACTCCGCACGCGCGTGCAGGAGCTCGAGGAGGAGCGCGATCTCCTGGGAAAAGCGATGGCCTTCTTCGCCAAGCGAAACGGATGAGATTCGCTTTCATCCGCGCCCATGCGAGCCAGTACCGGATCACCACGATGTGCCGGGTCCTGCAGGTGTCGAAGGCCGGTTGCTACGCATGGGAGACGCGGGCGCCCAGTGCGCGGACGCAGGAGACGCAGGCGCTGCTCACGCAGATCACCGTGGTGCATCGCGCCTCCCAGCGCCGCTACGTGAGTCCGCGCGTGGATCGGGAACAGCGGGGCCTCGGCCGCTGCGTCAGTCGCAAGCGGGTCGCGCGTACGCCGCTTTCTCGGGCCGGTCGCTCGCGTGTCCCGTATCGCCTGGAGTTACACTTGCATGATCGCTTCATCATGCGTGACCAGCACGGGGAAGCGGATGGTCAGTTGGGTCGGTGGCGCGCCCGGGGTGGCGCCGACGAGCGATCTTTTGCCGTCATGGGAGCCTCTCTGAAATGGTCCCCCGAAATATGACCAGCCGAATCCGTGTCGGCGGGGCCCGGTCACGCCGTGTTGCCCAAGTGCTGCAGGAGCTCCAAGAGCGAGATGGCGCGCACGCCGCCCGGCATCGGCCACGATTCGCTTCCGCTGTGGACCACGTACGCCGCACCGGGCGACAGGTCCTCACAGGCCACGCGAAATCCTCGCGAGACGGTGGGGGCGGTCGACCGCTTGATCTCGATCACCATCTCGACTCGGCCGCCACGCTCGAAGAGCAGGTCCACCTCGGCGCCCTTTTCGGTGCGGAAAAAGAGCGGGATGCGCCGAGGACCGGCGGCGGCGATCAGGTTTTCGATGACGAACCCTTCCCAGCTGGCGCCGGTGATTGGATGCGCGAGGAGGTCATCCAGCGTATCGAGCCCGAGCAGCGCGTGCACCAGCCCACTGTCGCGCACGTACACCTTCGGTG
>CAIUOO010000219.1 GCA_903900795.1 uncultured Gemmatimonadota bacterium
GCGACACCACTCACCTCGCCCGTGGCGACCCGCGCGTACTCGTTGCAGAGCCTCGCGCAGCGCATCGTTCTTGCGCGGATCAGCGATACGTTGCGTACGTCGCGACGGGCGGCCATGGGCTACGCATCGTCACGCGTGCTCGCGGCGATGGCCCCCACGCAAGCCGTCGCCATCGAGGTCACGCTGCAGAGTGAGTTACGCCAGCCCACGGCCGGCACGCCGGCGGCACTGGCCGCCGGGAAAACACTGGGCGAGTTCATCGCCGACTCCCTGCTGCGACTACGCGCCGCCGACACCACCATCTTGCTCGGCCAGGTCACACTCCCCACCGGGCCGGGCATCTGGGTCTCCACTGGCGGCAGACTGCCAGTCAATCCGCGCTGGGGCGAGGCGAAGCCGTGGCTGCTCACGTCGGCCGCGGCGATCACCGTGCCGCCGCCCCCCGCCCTCAACTCGCCGGCGTTCCTGACCGGGCTGGCGGAAGTCCGGCAGATCAGCGACACGCGCACCAGCGCCCAGCTCGCGAGCGCCGTCTACTGGTTCTACGGCTTCGGCACCCCTACGCCACCGGGCTACTGGAATGGCGTGGCGTCCGATCTGTGCGTGCATTACCAGGTCAGCGAGCTGCAGTGCGCCACGATGCTCACCACGATGAATCAGGCCATCATGGACGCCGGCATCGTGACGTGGGCGGAGAAATACCGCTACCTGCTGGCGCGCCCGAACCAGATGGATCCGGCCATCACCATGCCGATCGCGTTGTCCAACCACCCGTCATACCCCGCCGAATCGTCGTACTCGACTGCCGCCGCGGCGGTGTTGTCGTGGTACTTTCCCCGCGAACAGCCCCTGCTGGAGAGCTGGGTGAAGGAGTCCACCCTCTCGCGGATGTACGGCGGCGTGCACTACCGGTTTGACGGCGACGCCAGCGACGCCCTCGGCCGCCAAGTCGGGGCCCTGTACGTGGCCACGCTCCCCGCCGCCGGACTGCGGCCGTTCCAGACGATGGTGCGGCCGTAGCGGGCGGGAAGCGTGGCAGCGTCTCCGGCAACGGTAAGGCCCATGAACTCCCCGCGGCGGCGTGCCGGCTGACTTGTTAGACCGACCAGCTACCGCCCGTGCGACTGTCGGCCGGTTCGGCCAGACGCTCGTGGCCAACCGCCACGTAACAGATCCGGGCAGAAACCCGATCGTGATCAGGACTCGATCGCCACAACGAGTGACCACCCGATCGCGAGTCGATCACGCGGGCAATGCCGACGCGCAGCAAGGAGTGACGGGCGGATGGCTACGGCCGTCGCACGTCGATGGTCATTCCTGTCATGCCGAGACCGGCCGCCGTATTCTGCACACCGGGGCCGGGCGCCCGAACGGCGCGGAACGCCGCGCTCTTGTGCACGACGATCTGCCCGCCGTTGACTTCGAAGGCGAGCTCCGTCTGCGGCGAGCGGCTCCACCCGTCGAGCGTGCGCAGGAACGCCCACGGCGCAAAGATGTTCGCCGGTGCGACC
>CAIUOO010000220.1 GCA_903900795.1 uncultured Gemmatimonadota bacterium
TAAGTCGTTGCATTAAAAAGGCTTAAGTTTTCATCATGGTATAATCGCTCCCACTCTCAATCAACAATCCTCGTCGCAATCTCTCGGCCCCAGAATTGCCAAACTCGGAGATGAGTTTTCATATCTCTCCATCCGAGTCCTTATGAAGTTGAAGTTCCTTGTTGCCGCGGCGCTCGCGGCCATTCCGAACGCGTTGTCCGCCCAGACCGTTACGTCGTCCCCGGGCAGAAACTATTACACCGTCGGCCAGATCAGCAGTTCCGTCAACGCCAACGAGCTGTTCGGCGTGACGGTGACGGCCTACTGGGGCCTGAGCAGCACGGCGTATGCCTTTCGGCAATTGGATGCCCTGACCTATGGCTGGTCGGACGGCGATCTGACCATCACGGGACTCGGCGTAACTCCGACCTACACAGTCCCCTGGGCGCTGAACAACAAGAAGACCGGGAGCAGGCTGACGCGCCTCGTCTTCGATGCCGGGTCGTCCAATTTCTTGTTCGATCGTGGCACTCGATCACTCTTGCCTGAAGGGTCCACGGGTGGTACCCCGGGCTCGGGAAGTGGATTCGATTTCTGCGATGTCCAAATCGGAACCTGTGCAGTGGCCATCAGGGGCGATAAGTGGGACACGCAGGTCCTGTACACCAATCAGGTCGCCGTCAATCCGAACGCACCCGCAGGAGACCTGTATCGCACCATGGACGTGTCGTTCGGGAACAACGGTATCGACTGGGTCAATCCGAAGCTGTTAGGCGTGACGCAGCCCGCTGACGCGTACATCAAGTTCGACGTGGATGTCTCCTCCTGGGTTGTCGTGCCGGAACCGTCCACGTCCGTGCTGATGGCAACCGGATTGCTGGCGGTCGGCCTGGTGTCGCGGCGGCGGCGCACCCAGCGCTGAGCGGCGAGGTCGCTCGCTCAAAACGTGAACGTCAGCTTGGCAAAGTACAGCGTCCCGGAAAAGCCCATCTGAACGGCGTCCCAGAGCCCACCGGTCTCGGTCTCCGTGTCCTGCTGCGTGGGATAGATGTTGAACAGGTTCGCACCGCCAACCGTGAGGTTCACGTGGGATGACACGCGCCCCGTGAGGCTCACGTCCGCGGTCGTCTTGGCCGCGTAGATGTCTTCGGTGCCGAGAAAGTCGATGAGCGTGACCTTGCCGAAGCGCACCACATTGACTCGGGCCTCCACGCGATCCAGCAGATAGTCGACCCCCATGACGATCTTGCTCTTGGGAGCTGACGCCAGCAGGAAGTGCTGCTCACGCACGCCGAAGTAGATGTCTTCTTTGCCGGCGAGTTTCGCACTGGTGCGGATGGTCCCCAGCGTCATGTCGTTGACGTTGGCGGCAAGGGACGACCGCAGTGTCCCCGCACCGAGCGGCCGCTGGTACGTCATGACCACATCGAGGCCGTTGGTCTTGGTGTCCAACGCGTTGGTGAAGAACTGGGCGGCGCCTACGCCCAGCGCTTTCAGGTCATCCCCGATGGCCGCATCCGAGTCCTCGAAGGCGCCCGTCAGCACGATCCGGTTCTTGATGTCCACGCGGTAGGCGTCCACGGTCGCCGAAAAGTTTCCGGCCCGGGCCGTGAAGCCGATGCCGACGTTGTTGGCCGTCTCCTCCGTGAGGGGTGGAATTCCCAGCGTGCGCGTGATCGGGCTGCTGTTCCGGGCGATGAGCTTATCCACCACCTCGCCGCTGACGACGTCGGTGAAGGTGCTATTGAAGTGGACCTGGGCCAGCGACGGCGCCCGGAATCCCGTGCTCGCCGACGCGCGGACGGAGAAGCCGTCGCTGAGCGCGACGCGCCCGGCAAGCTTCGCGGTGGTCGTGCTCCCGAAGTCGCTGTAGTCCTCGTAGCGGAGGGCACCGCTCAGCGTGGCCTTCGGGGAGAGGTCCACCTCGGTATCCAGGTAGAGGCCGATGTTGGTCCGGGTCTCATTGAGTACGTTCGACGGCTGAAAGCCCGGGAAGCCCTGCGAACCTCCGGGGCGACCCAGCTCGTTCACGGGGACCACGTTTCCGTTCACGACTTTTTGCGCGATGCCGTAGTTGCGGTAGGAGGCTTCCTCACCGGCGAAAATGTTGTACCGATCGACGCGAGACTCCGCACCGAACGCGACGTTCAACCCGTTCGCGGCGGTTGGGAAGAAGCGGGTGAAACCGATCCCCGTCGTGTTTTGCGAGAAGCCCAATCCGCCGGCGTCGAAATGCGTGGGCGACTTCTCGAGAAGCGACGCGTTGAGGGTCCCATCCACCAGGTAGTGGAAACGGTTCGCCCCGAACGTGTTGTTGAGATCGAGGTCCCACTCGCCGACCTTTGCCTGCACGCCAACGGAGAGCGACTGGTCCGTGATATCCGACAGGATGCGGGGATCGAAGCCGGTGGGGTAGATGGCCGGCACGTTCCGGTCGGAATCGGCGTCTCGCGTCCACGCGTAGGCGTCGGTCTTGCGCAGGCTCGCCCCGCCGAATGCGTAGAGGGTGGCTCCTGACGCAATGGGAATCCGCGCGTTCACGAAGGTGCCGAAGTTGTCGGCAGCCGCGTCGCCGAACTGGCGCCGATAGATGTCGAAGCTGCTCGGGTTGGCGGGGCGGTTGGTGCGGTCTTTCGACAGGTACTCCGCGGTGGCGTTGACGAAGCCGCCGTCGCCCACGCGGAAGCCATAGTTCCCGCTGAACTGTACCTCCTGGCCGTCCCTCGACCCCGTCGAGAGCACGTCATACGAAGACGGAGGCGTGGCGTCGCGGAAGCCGCTCGTGAGGCTCCCGGAGAACTCGTCCACCGAGGATCGCAGCACGATGTTGATCACCCCGGCAATGGCATCAGACCCGTATTGGGCGCTGGCTCCGTCGCGGAGGATCTCGATGCGCTCGATGGCACTCGCGGGGATGGCGTTCAGGTCCGTTCCGGTGTTCCCGCGCCCGCGTGACCCGAAGATGTTGATGTTGGCCGACTGATGCCGACGCTTGCCGTTGATCAGGACCAGGGTCTGGTCGGGCCCAAGCCCGCGGAGCGTGGCCGGGTCCACGTGGTCGGATCCGTCGGCGCCGGACTGGCGATTCGCGTTAAACGAGGGAGCGAGCTGCTGCAGAATGGCGTTCACGTCGAGGCGACCGGATGCCTGCGTGACCTCCTTCACGTCGATGACATCCACCGCCACCGGTGTCTCCACAGACGTGCGGCTGGTACGGCGCGTACCCACGACTTTCACCCCCTGCAGGCTCATGCCGGGCTGCAACACGACATCCAGTGCGGCCCCGGACAGCGTGATCTCGCGGGGTTGGTAGCCCAAGCGGGAGAAGACCAGCGTGGCGCTGGGGGATGCAACGGCCACGGCAAATCGGCCCTGTGCGTCGGTAAGGGCGCCCAACAGCGTTCCCTTCTCCTGAACGCGCACGCCGGACAGGAGCGCCCCGGACGGATCCTTGACCAGCCCAGTGGCCCGGGCCGTCGCCTGCCCTGCGGCTATCGAGGGGATGAGCAGGCAACTCAGGACCAGTGAGACGCCAACGGCTCTGAGGGCGGTCGCCACTTAATCCAGCGTCTTCGAAAAGCGCCGTACCGACACCACCAACAGCACGACCGCGGCGGCCGACAACACGCCGAGCTGTGTCCACAGATCGCGCATGCCTACGCCTTTCAGCAACACGCCGCGCAGAATATCGAGAAACCACGTGAGCGGCAGCAGCGCACCGACCCACTGCGCCGGCTCCGGCATCGCCGAGCGGGGGAAGATGTAACCCGACAGCAGGATGTTGGGCAGCATGAAGAAGAAGCTCAGTTGCATGGCCTGCACCTGACTGCGCGCCACGGTGGAGATGAGCAGCCCCACCCCGAGACTGGCCACAATGAACACCAGTGCCAATGCATAGAGTAGCCCAAGGCTGCCCATGATCGGAATGTCGAAGAAGATCACACCCAGGGCGAGAATCACCGACATCTGCACGTATCCGACCAACACGAACGGCACGAGCTTGCCGAGCATGAGGCTCGTGCGACTGATCGGGGTGACGATCAGCTGTTCGAGCGTACCACGTTCCCGCTCCTTCACAATGGCCGTGCTCGTAATGAGCGTCATGGTGATCGTGAGCAGAATACCCACAATGCCCGGCACGATGAACGTCGCGCTCTTCTGCGCCGCGTTGTACCACGGGCGCACACGGATTTCGACCGGCGGCCGAATCTTGTACTGCGTGGCCAGCAGCTGCGCACCGCGGGCCTGAGCCGCCAACTGCGCGCCAGCGATCGCCGCGCCGGAGCTCTGCGGATCGGCGGCATCGATGAGCATCTGCGCCACGCCGGTGTGACCACCACGAATGTTGCGCTGATACTCCGGCGGAATCACCAGCGCCACCCGCGCCGCGCCACGCTCGATCCAGCGTTTCGCCGCCGCCCGGTCGGGCACCGCGGCAACAAACGTGAAGTTGTCGGTGTTGGCAAGCACTTGAATCAGCGCGCGACTCTCGCTGGTACGCGATTCATCCACCACCACCGTCGGCAACCGTCGCACGTCAGTCTGAATGGCGTAGCCGAACAGCAGCA
>CAIUOO010000221.1 GCA_903900795.1 uncultured Gemmatimonadota bacterium
CGAAACATGGGTACGGCTCGAAGTCCGCGCCGCCGACAAGCTGCGATCCCCCGATGTACACGGCACCTTCTTTCTCGACAGCGCCACCACGCAGTTGCGCCGCATGGAGCTCGAGATAAGCCGCCCCGATCGACTCCCACGCCGGCTCCAGGGGATTCGCACGGTGGCCGTGGCGACCACCTTCCGGGAAATCACGCCCGGGTTGTCGCTGATCGATCGCGTCTGCGCGATCAATTGGCAGAAGCCGTTCCAGGGTCGCGACCGCAGTCAACCGGTCGAGCTGCAGCAACTCGCCGCGTACCGGTTCGACGCGGCACCGCCCGATACCCCAATCGAGAGCGCATACGACACGCCGGCGTGGCGCCCGCGCACGCAGGTGACGCGGAACGTGCTCTGGTGCGATGGCGTGGGCACCGGACGCTGACGGCGGAGCATTCTCCGCGGAGCATTCTCCGGCGTCGGGGTACGAACGTGGACAGCACCGCGGTATTCGCGGGCATGCGCGGCATCGGCTATCGTCTAGGGGCACCCGACCAGTGCACCCCGCACGCAGTGCCGCCGACCGCAGACTCGACCGCAGACTCGACCGCCGGCTCGCCCACCGACTCGACCACCACGACCGATGCAGAGTAGATCACGCCCCGTGTTTCCCGCGCGACCGTTCGCGCTGATGCTCTCGAGCGTCGTGCTGCTTGGCGCCTGTGCGCGCGGAGCTGGCAGCGTCGCAACGGCCCCCGAGCCGGCGATGCAACCGGTCTTGCAGGCACCGATCCAGGTTGCACCGCCACCACCCGCCCCGGTGGCGTCCGACACGGCGCAGGCAGATTGGCAGCGCCTCGATTACGACACCGACAAGGTGATGGGCGTCGGCTCCGAGCGGGCGATCCGCGAGCTGCTGGCCTCGCGTCAGCCGCAGCGGCGGGTCGTGGTCGCCGTGATCGACGGCGGCGTCGATACGGCGCACACGCGGCTCGCCCGCGCGTTGTGGAAGAATCCGCGCGAGGTTGCCGGCAACGGCACGGACGACGACGGCAACGGCGTGGTCGATGACGTGTACGGATGGAACGCCCTCGCCACGAGCGACGGCACGCCGGTGCGCTACGACACCTTCGAGCTCACGCGCCTGTACGCGGCCTGCCGCAACCAGCCCGCCGGATCGCTCACCGAAAAGCCCAAGTCTGCCGAGTGCAGCGATCTCGCCTCGGCCTATCGAGACAAGGCGAAGGAAGTGAAGTCGACGTTGCTGCAGGTGGAGAACATCGACGAGATCCTGCGCAGCGTGGAGCGCATGATCGGCACCGCTCTCAAGGGCGCACCGGTCACGCGCGCCGCAGTCACCGCGTTGCGTCCGACCTCGGCCGAGGTGGACGAGGCCAAGCGGATGTGGATACGCCTCGATGCCGACGGGCTCACTGCCGCCGAGATCGCGAGCGCACGCGCGGCGTACGACGCGCAGGCCCGCTACGGACTCGACACGCTATTCAATCCGCGTTCGACGCAGCGTGTGATCGGCACGCGCGACGTGACCGGCCCCGATGCCATGCACGGCACGCACGTGGCAGGGATCATCGGTGCGCTGCGTGGCGACGGTGCAGCCATGCAAGGAATCGCCCCGAATGTGGAGATCATGGCGGTGCGCGCCGTGCCCGATGGCGACGAGCGCGACGTCGACGTGGCGCGGGCCATCCGCTACGCGGTGGACAACGGCGCGCAGATCGTGAACATGAGCTTCGGTAAGGGCTATTCACCGGCCAAGGCGGCGGTGGATTCCGCGGTGCGCTATGCGGCATCGAAGGGCGTGCTGCTGGTGCATGCGGCGGGCAATGACGGCGAAGACAACGACGAAACGCCGTCGTATCCCACGCCCGTGCTCAGTGGTGGTACGCGTGCGGCGAATTGGATCGAAGTGGGCGCGTCGAGCTGGAAGCCGTTGGCCGCGTTGCCGGCCGACTTCTCGAACTACGGCCGCGAACAGGTGGACCTCTTCGCACCGGGCGTGGACATCCTCTCGACGGTGCCCGGCGGTGGTCTCAAACGCGAAAGCGGCACCAGCATGGCGGCACCGGTGGTGTCGGGCGTGGCGGCGTTGCTGATGGCCTATTTCCCGGAGCTCAGCGCCATGCAGGTGCGCGACATCCTGCTGGAGTCGGTGCGCACACTGCCCGACCTCGACGTGCGCCGACCGGGCGACGGATCGACGGTCAAGTTCTCCACGTTGTCGCGCACCGGCGGCGTGGTCGATGCCTACGCCGCCGTAAAGCTGGCCCTGCAGCGCGCCGCGCCGCGGCCGTAACCCACTACGCGGGACGTGTCACGTGTCACGTGTCCCGTGTCACGCGGCCGATCGGTTGCCGATCGGCCGCGGATGCATCAGCAGCTTTTGCACTTGTGATTGTTCTTGGCACCCATCTTTTCGAGCAGTTCGATGGTGTCGAGGAACGGCGGAACGCGCTGCACCGCACCGTTCGCCA
>CAIUOO010000222.1 GCA_903900795.1 uncultured Gemmatimonadota bacterium
CATCGACACCGGGCACAATTTCGACGAAACGATCCGCTTTCGCGACGAATTCGCCACCTCGCTCGGGTGTGATCTGCGGGTGGCGTCCGTGCAGGACTCGATCGATCAGGGGCGGGTGACCGAAGAGACCGGGCCACTGGCGAGCCGCAATGCCCTGCAGACGGTGACACTCCTCGATGGGCTACGCGACCTCCGGGCCGATGCCGCGATCGGCGGGGCCCGTCGCGACGAGGAGAAGGCGCGCGCCAAGGAGCGGTTCTTCTCGCATCGTGATCGTTTCGGACAATGGGATCCCAAGAATCAACGACCCGAATTGTGGAGTCTCTACAACGGGCGCAAGCAGCAGGGCGAACACTTCCGGGTGTTCCCCATCTCCAACTGGACTGAAATGGATATCTGGCAATACATCGCCATGGAGGAAATTCCGATGCCGTCCCTGTACTTCGCGCACGAGCGGGAGGTCTTTCTGCGGGACGGGATTTATCTGGCGAAAACCGATTTCATCTCGCTGATGGACCACGAACGCTTGGAGCGGCGCGTCGTTCGTTTCCGTACGATCGGTGATGCGACGTGCACCGGCGCCGTGGTCTCGGGCGCGTCGTCGGTCGAGGAGATCATCGTCGAGACGGCCGCAGCCCGCGTGACGGAGCGCGGTGGCCGCAGTGACGACAAACGGTCGGAAGCGGCGATGGAAGACCGGAAAAAGGTGGGGTACTTCTGATGTCCATCACGACGGCCTACGCCGGCATGGATTTGTTGCGCATCGCGACCGCCGGTAGCGTCGACGATGGCAAGAGCACGCTCATCGGTCGCCTGCTGTACGACACGAAGTCGATTTTCGAAGATCAGATGGAGCAGATCGAGGGCGCCAGTCGGCGGCTGGGTGAGGAAGGCATCAACCTCGCGTTGCTCACCGATGGCTTGCGGGCGGAACGCGAACAGAAGATCACGATCGATGTGGCGTACCGCTACTTCGCCACGCCCCGCCGTAAATTCATCATGGCCGACACGCCCGGCCACGTGCAGTATACGCGGAACATGGTGACCGGTGCCTCCACGGCCGATCTCGCCGTGGTCCTCGTGGACGCCCGAAAGGGCGTGCTCACGCAGTCCCGTCGGCACGCCTTCATCGCGTCGCTGCTCGGCATTCCGCATCTGGTGGTCGCCGTCAACAAGATGGATCTGGTCGACTGGTCGGAAGAGGTGTTCCGGGCCATCGTCGCCGATTTCACCGCGTTCGCCGGTAAGCTGACCGTCAGCGATATCACCTTCATTCCGATGTCGGCGTTGCTGGGCGACAACGTCGTGACGTCGTCAACCCGGATGCCGTGGTTTCAGGGTGGACCGTTGCTGCACCATATGGAGAGTGTGGCACCGGGCAAGCGGCGCAACACGATCGACTTTCGCTTCCCGGTGCAATCCGTGGTGCGGCCGAACCAATCCTTCCGCGGCTTCGCGGGCACGGTCGCCTCGGGCTCGGTGCGGGTGGGCGACGAGGTCCTGTCCTTGCCGTCCGGCGTGGGATCGCGCGTGAAGAGCATCGAGACGTACGATGGATCACGCGAAGGCGCAGAGGTCGGCGACGCCGTAGTCGTGACGCTCGAGGACGAGATCGACGTCTCGCGCGGTGATATGATCGTGCGACGGAAAAACCTGCCGGTCGTGGCGGATCGGTTCGAGGCCTATATCTGTTGGATGAACGAGACGCCCCTGGAGATCGGGCGGGCGTACGCGCTGATGCACACGTCGCGTGAAGTCCAGGCGTTCGTGGAGCGCATCGAATACCGCGTGGATGTCGATACGCTGCATCGTGATCCGGCGTCGGCGTTGGCGGTCAACGAGATTGGCCGCGTGGAGATCGTCACCGCCAAGCCGCTCTGCTTCGACAGCTACCGGGTGAACAGCGCGACCGGCAGTTTCGTGCTGATCGATCCGGCCACCAACGTGACCGTCGGCGCGGGCATGATCCGCGGTGAGGTCAACCCACTCGAGCAGAAGGCACGGCCGCGGGTCTCGCCGAACGTGCGCTGGGACGCGTGGAACATTCCACGGGAAGAGCGTGAGTCGGTGCAAGGTCACCCGGCGGCGGTGCTGTGGATCACCGGGCTGTCGGGGGCCGGCAAGAGCACCATTGCCCGTGCGGTGGAGCGGCGACTGTTTGCCGAAGGATATCGGACGATGCTGTTGGACGGCGATCAGCTGCGCCACGGTCTCACCGCCGCACTGGGCTTCAGTCCGGCCGACCGGGCCGAGAACGTGCGGCGGGCGGGCGAGGTGGCGAAGCTGTTCTTCGAGGCCGGCCACGTCGTGCTCTGTACGTTTGTTTCGCCGTATGCGCGCGACCGGGATGCCGTGCGCGCGTTGTTCCCCGAGGGGCGCTTCGCTGAGGTGCACGTGACGGCGTCCTTGGACCGGCTGCGGGCGCGCGACGTGAAGGGACTGTACGCGCGCGAGGCGGCGGGTGAGACGGTGGGTATGTCAGGGGTCACCTCACCGTACGAGGTGCCGACGGCGGCGGAGCTGGTGGTAGACACCGGCGCGACGTCGGAGGAGGCGTCTGTGGCGGCCGTGCTCCAACTCGCCGTGCAGCTGGCCCCGCGCGTGGCAAGTGGCGCGCAGTGACACCCACGGTCACGGTGCTGGTGCCGACCTACAATCGTCGGTTGCTGCTCTCGCGATGCCTCGAGAGCCTGCTTTCGCAGACGCATCCTCCGGTGCAGATACTGGTGGTCGACGACTGTTCTACTGACGACACACCGGAATATCTGGCGTCGTTGGGGAAACGTGTGGAGGTCCTGCGATCGCCAACACAGAGCGGCAAGGCGGCCGCGCTCAATTATGCGCTGTCGGCCGTCGTGGGCGACGTGCTGTGGGTGTTCGACGACGACGATTTGGCCTACCCCGCCGCGGTCGGCCGCATCGCGGCGGCGTTCGCGGCGCATCCGTCGGCCGCTTTCGTGTTCGGCGCACAGGATGTGGCGGACGGCTTGCCCGATGGCACCCTCGGCCCGGTGCAACGGACGGCGTGGCCGCCCGATGTACGCGGCCATGCCGTGTTCTCACGCCTGCTGGAGAACTGCTTCATGGGCTGCGCGCGAATGTCGGTCCGAACCAGTCGCGCACGCGAGGTGGGTGGCTACTCGGAAGACTTGCTGCGGTCGGAGGACTACGACTTCGCCCTGCGCGTGTCGCGTGGCGTGTCCGGGGAGCCGATCGCGGGAGATGAGGCCCTCTTCTGCTTCAGGCGCCACGACGGCGCGCGCGGGCCAGCCGCCGATCGACACGCTGCCGACCAGCGCAGGCAGCGATTGTTGCAGTTCGATCAGTTGGTTTTCCAACGACTGCGGTCAGAACTGCTCTTGGCGGAGTATGCATGGTACGCCGATGGGAATCCCGCCGCGCTCACGCGGCGGGCGTTGCTGCTGCGACGCGGCCTGATGATGTCTCG
>CAIUOO010000223.1 GCA_903900795.1 uncultured Gemmatimonadota bacterium
CCCATGCCGACCGCGAGGGTGCGATTTCGCATGAATTCAAAACTCCGGTTGGCGGCGCTCACAGTCCGAGCTCCAGCATGAACGTGAACGTCTTGAAGATCGGATACGTGAAGTAGTCGACGCGATACGCGAACGGATTGGACCCGCCACCCGAGACGTCCGGATCGTAGCCGGAGTACTTCGTGGACGTGAACAGGTTGCGGCCGACAATGCCGAGACGCGCCGTGCGTCCGTCACCCATGCCCACGCGCTTGACGAGCGACGCCGGGATTTCGTAGTTCACGGCCAGTTCGCGCAGACGCACGTAGCTGCCGTTCTCCACGAAGTAGTCGTTGGCGTCGAAGTTGTTGTAGAACGTGGCGTAGTACGTGGTCGGCTTCTTCTCGACGTCCGGCTTGCCGCGCTGGTCGAAGGCGGGGTCGCGCTGGTCGAAGAACGGCCACTGACGCGTGTAGTTGTAGATGTCACCGCCCTGCACCCAGTTCACCACCGCCGTGACCGAGAACTTCTTCCAGTTCATCTGGGTGTTGAAGTTCAGGTTGAAGTCGGGGTTGACGTCGCCGATCTGGAACAGCGTGTTGCCCGTGGCGTCGGCGAACTTGAGCGGACGCTCGGCGCCGGTGCGCCAAGCGCTCTTGGCGACGTAAAAGCCTTCTTCGTTTTGCACGTAGTCGGCGGCCGTCCCCGATAGGCGCTTGGAGGCGATCATCTCGTTGACCTGCTCGGCCGAGCGGAGCCAGCGGCTGCCGTACACGATGCCGAACGGCTGGCCGGCAGCGAGACGGAAGATCGTGGTGTTCGACACCGGTCCCACCAGATACGGCGGCACGTCGAGGCTGCGCACGATCTGACGCGTGCGGTCGCCGGCCACGTTCACGCGCCAGAGGAAATCCTTCTTGCTGGCCAGCACCGCGCCGAGCAGGATTTCGTGTGTCTTGCCACCGAGCGAGCCGGCGTTGAGCCACTGCGACTGGAAACCCGTGGCGGCCGACACCGGCACGTTCAGGATCTGGTCGTCGGTGATTTTGCTGGAGTAGCTGTATTCGAACGTGAAGTTCTTGAGGAAGTTCACATTGAGGCCGGCTTCGATTTCACGCGAGAAGGCCGGACGCAGGTTCGGATTGCCGAGCGTGATCTTGACCGGGCTGCCACCCTGAATGGCGAACTGCTCGTACTGCGCATCGAACACCGGGCGGAGCCCCGCCTCGCCGTAGGACATGCGGAGCTTGAATTCGTCGACACCCGGCAGCTTGAAGTCTTCCGAGACGCGGTACGCACCGGAGAGGCGCTTGAAGAGCTTGGAGCGCTGATCGGCACCGAACAGCGAGGACTCGTCGCGACGAATGAGCCCGTCGACGATGAACTTGTCCTTAATGTCGAACGTGGTGATCGCGAAGAAGTTCTGGTTGCGGATCGGCTGCGTGTACGAGCCCGGGATGATCGGGCTCTCGGGATCGCGCGAGGCGGCCGAGAACTCGGTCACGCGCGGCACCGTGAGCGACGACGCGAACACGCTCGTGCCGGTGTTGTTCTGGTCTTCGTACACCCACGCCAGCTTGGTGGTGTTCGTGAACCAGGACGTGGCCTTGGTGGCGGTCAGCGTGCTGCCGAGGTTGTAGGCCTTCGTCTGGTCGATGCTGCTGGCGATGTTGCCCTTGCTGACCGTGCCCGTGGAGCCGATGTAGCCCAGCGGCGTGTACGACCGCAGTTCACGCGAGCCACGATCGAAGTTCGTGTTGGCTTCGTACGTGAGCCACTGGAATGGGCGGTACCGCACCTTGAGCGTGCCCGTGAAGCGGTTCCGGTCGTTCAGATTCTGGATGTTCGACCAGTTGTAGAGCGGGTTGCTGACATTGCCCGAAGCCGGCGTCTGGCGAATGGCGGCCTTATATGGCGTGCCGTTCGGGTTGTCCTCGAGCAGGTCGATGTTCGGCTCGAGAAAGCGGAGTCCGAAGAACGCGTCGCCCGAGCTGTCGTCGGCCGCATCGGCCTTCGACTGGCCATAGAAGGCGCCCGTCTGCAGGTCGAGCTTGGGGTGCAGCTCGAGATCGAGGTTCATGCGGAAGTTCTGGCGGTTGTAGCCGCTCAGCAGATTCGCGATGCCCTGATCCTTCGAGTTCTGGAAGGAGGCGTTGAAGTTCGAC
>CAIUOO010000224.1 GCA_903900795.1 uncultured Gemmatimonadota bacterium
ATTGTGACGAAGCCGACGACCGCGGCCGTGAAAGACTCACTGAGTGAGATGTACGCGATTCGTGGCTTTACCGAGACCGCGTTCGGTGAGGGCTGGTGCTCCGGCGTGCCGTTCAGCAAGGTCGGGGCGAGCGGTGACTTCGAGTACGGCAGCCCGCAGACCACGGCGCAGGTCTACACCCGTGCCGGTGCTTCAATGGATAGCGCACTCGCGAACGCCACGGGCACGAACTACCGCAGCTTGGCCGCGATCGGCAAGGCGCGCGTGTTGCTCGACCAGGGACAGTTCGCCCAGGCGGCTGCGGCGGTGAGCGGCGTGGCGACGAGCTATAAGCACGTGCTCAGCCACTCGATCGCCACCGGTCGTCAGACCAACGGCCTCTGGTCGGCGATGTACAACGCGGGCACGCGATATACGGTGACCACGCGGGAGGGTACGAACGGTATCGACTACCTCGTCACGCCGGTTGATCCGCGTGTGCCTTGGGTGGCGACGGCCAACCTTGGCTTCGACGGCACCAGCACGAACCTGCCGCGCCAGCTCAAGTACACGTCGCAGTCTGCGCCGTTTACGCTGGCCGACGGTATCGAAGCGCGCCTCATCGAGGCCGAGGCCCGTTTGCAGGGCGCCACGCAGGCCGATCGTGACGCGGTGTTCGCGCAGCTGAACACGCTGCGGGCCACTGGTATCACGCCTGCGATTGCTCCGCTGGCGGCGTCGCCGACCACGCAGGCGGCGGCCGTGGACATGCTCTTCAAGGAGCGCGCCTACTGGCTGTTCCTGACCGGCCATCGCCTCGGCGACATGCGTCGGCTCATCCGGCAGTACGGCCGCACGGCAGCGACCGTGTTCCCGGTCGGCAACATGCGGTATCGGCCGGGCAATACCTACGGCAACGACGTGAACCTCGTGATCCCGTTCATCGAGCGGAACAACCCGAAGTTCACGGGCTGTCTTGATCGTAACCCGTAAGGGTTGTCGGCCGACGGGGTGAAGAAGGCCGCCGATGCACTGCGCATCGGCGGCCTTCTTCGTTTCCGTTAGGGCCAATCGCCAGAACTAGCGCCCCGAGACTCCGCGGCCGATCTCGACCGCCTTGAATCCCGGCTCGCCCCAGCCGATCACGAACACGCTGAATCCCTGCTTCATGCGCATTTCGATGTCGGCCGCGCCGGCTGGATAACCGCACGGGACGTTGAATTCTTTGCAGGCCGACAGTACCGACTGGATCGCGGCTTCCCACGCCTTCTCGTCGAACGTGCGCTTGCCCGCGGCGTCGACGGTGCTGAACACGCCGCGCAAGGTACCGGCCCCGGGGAACAACACGCCGACGCCCTTGACGGCCGCGATCTCACGAATCTTCGCCAGGCCGGCCTTGCTCTCCACGATCGTGAAGTTGTACAGCTCCCCCTTGGGGTTGAGTGGCCACAGATCGGCCTTGGCCTTGTACTCGGCCGGCGTCATCCCCCACATGGCGGGGGCGTCGCCCACGTCGTCGGAGCGCGTGCCACCGTTGCTCTTGAAGCGCATGGCGGCCAGTCCCTGCTCGAGCTCTTCCGCACTGTCCACATCGACGAACACCACGCCGGTCACGCCAAGGTTGAGCTGCTGTCCAATGCGCTTCGCGGCGAGGGCGGGATCGGGGGAAATATCGTGTGTCTTCACGTAGATCGGGTGCGTGAAGCGCGGCGACTTTCCCTTTTGCAGAGAGCCCTGCTCGACCATGCCCTTCGAGAAGGCGGCGAACTGCGGCAGGGCGGCATCGAAGTCGCCTTCCATGCTGCCGTCAAAGATGTAGTCGTTCTTCTTGTAGCCGAGCGCCTCGGTGGCAAGCTGCGCCGGCGACTTGAGCGAGTCGGGGGAGATGGCCGGCTGGCCGGGGCGGGCGCGGCGGTTGGCCGGGCCATACAGACCGAACACTGGCTGCTTTTTGGCAATCAGGTCGATCACGGGATTCAGGCGCGTCTGAGCGTGCAGGGGTGAGACAGCGCTCAGAGAGACGGCCACAGCAGCGGCCGATAGCATCCAGCAGGGGCGCACGGAGAGTCCTCCAGGTGAGAAAGGGGCAGGGATGCCCCCGGTACCGCGTATATGCCCCCCAACGAGATTCGAGGCAAGAGTGTTGAACATCTCAGCACTCTCCACTCTGTGCGCGTACCTAGAGTATCAATTAACGTCGTCATATCCTGCCCGTCCCGCCTGAGCCCGGAGTCCGAGGATGAAATCCTTGGTTGCTGCTTCGGTTGGTGGCCTGTCGCTCCTCGCTGTCGCGATCATAGACCGCCCTGATCCGGCCGCGCACCCGACGCTGACATCGCCGCTCGCCACGTCTGCATCATTTGTCGCCCCGCTTCCGGATCCGCCCCTGCGTCCCGCCGCGCCCGCGCGGCGCGGGCTGGGGCATCCGGTGCTGTCGCCTGCGCCCACCGCGATCGCGCCGTCGGCGCTGACCGATGTGGTCAAGAAAACGTGTGCCGGCTGTCACAGCGAGCAGCGCAAGCAGGGCAACCTGTCGCTGCAGGGCTTCGACATGGCGAGCATCAATGGCAGCCCGGAACTCGCCGAAAAGATGATCGGCAAGCTGCGCGCCGGTATGATGCCGCCGCCGGGTCGTCCGAAGCCGGGTGGGGATACGCTCGACGTGCTCGCCGGCACGCTGGAACGCATGATGGACGCGCGCTACGCGCTCAATCCGAATCCGGGAACGCGCACCTTCCAGCGCCTGAATCGCGCCGAGTATGAGCGGTCCGTGAAGGACCTGCTCGGCGTCGACATCAAGGCGGACGCATGGCTGCCGCTCGACACGAAGAGCGCCAACTTCGACAACATCGCCGATGTGCAAATGCCGTCGGCCACGCTGCTCGACTCCTACCTCGACGCGGCCAGCGAAATTTCCCGCCTGGCGGTGGGTGATCCGAAGGCGAGCGTCTCCACGTCGAGCTACAAGATTGCCCGTCTGGCGTCGCAGGTCGATCCGGTCGAAGGCGCACCGGCCGGTACGCGCGGCGGCACGTCGGTGACGCACACGTTCCCCGCCGATGGCGAGTACGTGTTCACGATCACGCTGCACGCGATTCCCACGGGCCAGCTGTTCGGGTCCGCCGCCCCGTTCGACGAGAAGATCGAAATCTCGGTGAACGGCGAGCGGATGGCGGTGCTCGAGGTTGACCGCGGCATGTCGCAGGCCGACCCGAACGGTATGGAGATCCGCACCAAGCCGATCTCGGTGCGCGCCGGTCCGCAGCGCATCACGGCCGCGTTCATCCGCACCTTCGAAGGCCCGGTCAACGACAACATCGCGCCGATCGGGCACAGCATCGCCGACACGCAGATCGGTTCGCAGGCCGGTATCACCACGCAGTCGCACGTGCAGATGTTCGCCGTCACGGGGCCGTTCAATCCGACTGGTGTGTCGGATACGCCGAGCCGTCGTCGCATTTTCAGCTGCCGGCCGCTGACGCCGTCGGAGGCGCGTCCGTGCGCCGAGAAGATCATGACCCGGTTGGGCGCGCAGGCGTATCGTCGCCCGTTGGCGCCGAACGACCTCACGGGACTGCTCACGTTCTACGACGCCGGTGCCAAGGACGGTGGCTTCGAACTCGGTATCCGCACCGCCGTCGAAGCGTTGCTGGCCAGCCCGCACTTCATCTTCCGCGTGGAAGAGATGCCGGCCGTGTCCAAGCCGGGATCCCGCGTGGCGGTGAACGGCATCGACCTGGCGTCGCGTCTGTCGTTCTTCGTGTGGGGCGCTCCGCCCGACTCGCAGCTGGTGTCGCTGGGCCGTCGCGGCCTCCTCACCGACACGACGGTGCTCATTGCGCAGACCAAGCGCATGCTCGCCGACAAACGCAGCCGTGCCCTCTCCACGCGCTTCGCGGCGCAGTGGCTGCGGTTGTCGGATATCGAGAAGGTGCATCCGGACGCGCTGCAGTATCCGGACTTCCGCGAGCAGCTGGCGACGGACATGGTGCAGGAAACCGAGACGTTCTTCGATCATCTCGTGCGGGAGAACCGGAGCTTCCTTGATCTCTATACGGCCAACTGGACGTACGTGAACGAGGATCTCGCGAAGCACTATGGCATCCCGGGCGTGGTCGGCACCGAGTTCCGCCGCGTGCAGTACCCGGCCAATTCCGGCCGTGTCGGCATTTTCGGACACGGGAGCGTGCTCACCCTGACGTCGCATGCGAACCGCACGTCGCCGGTATTACGCGGCAAGTGGGTGATGGAAGTGCTCATGGGTACGCCCCCGCCGGCCCCGCCGCCGAACGTCCCCGACCTTGAAAAGACGGGTGACAGCAAGGAAGGCCGCATGCTCACTACGCGCGAGCGGATGGAAGAGCATCGCGCCAATCCGAGTTGCCGGTCGTGTCACGTGTTCATCGATCCCATCGGCCTGGCCATGGACAACTTCGATGTGAACGGACAGTGGCGTATCCGTGAGAACGGCACGCCGCTCGACACCCGTGGCGACTTCTACGACGGCACGAAGATCACCAATGCGCTCGAACTGCAGAAGGCGCTGCTGAAGCGGCCCACGCCGCTGGTGCGCAACATCACGCAGAACCTGATGGCGTATGCCTTGGGGCGTCGCGTGGAGTACTACGATCATCCCGCCGTCCGGAAGATCGAAGCACAGGTGAAGGCCAACAATTACCGCATGCAGGACTTCATTGTCGGGGTCGTGAAGAGCGACGCGTTCCGACTGAAGAAAGTGATGGAGCAGGCTGACTCGGGGACGAAGGGCGCGTCGGCGCCCGGCGTTCGCTGATCATTCGTAGCACGCCCGCCAACGATTAGCACCCCCGTTCACGATACCGGAGACGTCACACCATGTATTTTCTCAGCGGCAAGGCGATGCCCCGCCGGCAGTTCCTGCAGAACCTCAGTGCCACGATCGCGTTGCCGTATCTGGATGCGATGATTCCGACCGGACGTGGCTCGCGCATTCTGGCCAACAAGGCGCCGCGCCTCGTGGCGATCGAGATGGTGCACGGGGCCGCCGGGTGCAATGAACTCGGCTCGAAACTCAACCTCTGGTCGCCCGCGGCGGCCGGCAAGCAGTTCGATCTCGCACCCACCGCGATGTCGTCGCTCGAGCAGTATCGCGACTACCTCACGATCATCAGCAACACCGACGTGCGTGAAGCGGAGCCGTCGTCACCGAACGAAATCGGCGGTGACCATTTCCGCTCCAGCGCCACGTTCCTGACGCAGGCGCACGCCAAGCAGACGGAAGGCTCGGATGTGAAAGTCGGTACGTCGCTCGATCAGTTGTATGCGAAGCGCTTCGGTCAGGACACGCCGATCCCTTCCATGCAGCTGTGCATCGAGAACGTGGACCAGGCCGGCGGTTGCGCCTACGGCTATGCCTGTGTGTACACCGACTCCATCAGCTGGTCGTCGCCCACCGAGCCGCTGCCGGTCATTCGCGATCCGCGCGTGGCGTTCGAGAAGCTGTTCGGTGTTGGTGGCACCAGCGCCGAGCGCGCTGAGCGTCGTCGCACGCGTCGCAGCATCCTCGACTTTGTGTCGGGGGAGATGTCGTCGCTCAAGGTGAACCTCGGTCCCGACGACCGCCATCGCCTCGACAAGTACCTGGAAGATATTCGCGAAGTCGAGCGCCGCATTCAGCGCGTGGAAGCGCGCAACCAGAGCGGCGATCCGCGCGAGCTGCCGGAAGCGCCGGCCGGCGTGCCCGATTCGTTCGCCGAGCATGTCAAGCTGATGTTCGACATTCAGGCGCTGGCGTTCGCGGCGGACATCACGCGTGTGTTCTCGTTCAAGATGGGTCGCGACGGCTCCAGCCGCACGTACCCGGAGAGCGGCACGGACAAGCCGTTCCACCCGGCGTCGCACCATGGTGGTACCGAGCGCGGCGTGAAGGACTTCAACATGATCAACAAGTATCACGTGTCGATGCTGCCGTATTTCCTGGACAAGCTGAAGGGCATTCAGGAGAGCGACGGCAACATGCTCGACAAGACGATGATCATCTACGGCTCGCCGATGGGTGACTCGAATCTGCACAACCATCGCCGCTGCCCGCTCATCCTGCTGGGCAAGGCCGAAGGCCAGCTCGCCGGCAACCTGCACATCAAGGCACCGGACGGTACGCCGATGGCGAACGCGATGCTCAGCATGATGCACACGCTCGGCCTGAACGATCAGACGAAGTTCGGTGACGCCACGGGTGCCCTCAACCTGAACTCCTATGCCTAAGTCCGGATCTCCGTTCAGATCGCCCTTCAGATCGACGACGGCGTATCGGTTGGCGGTGGTCGCGTCGGTGCTCGGTGCCTCGTTGGCGCTGGGCGCGGCGCGTTCGCCGGCCGACGAGTCGCCGGTGGCGGACGCCGTCATGCGCGGAGACAGCTCGCGCGTCCGGCAGCTGATCAAGCAGGGCCTCGATGTGAACGCGGCGCAGCCCGATGGCATGACGGCGCTGCACTGGGCGGCGCAGCGTGGTGATGCGGGTGGTGCGCAGATGCTGATGTACGCGGGGGCGCGCGTGGACGCGGTGACGCGTAACGGCAACTATACGCCGTTGCATCTGGCGGCGCGGAACGGACGCGCCGCCGCCGTGAAGGCGTTGCTGGCGGCTGGCGCCGACGTGAACGCGGTGACGACCACGGGGGCGGTCACGGCGCTGCACTTCGCGGCGTCGAACGGCGATCCGGCCACGGTCGCGGCTCTGCTCGACAAGGGCGCGCCGGTCGACACGCGTGAAGGATCGTGGGGACAGACGCCGCTCATGTGGGCGGCCTCGGCGAACCGGGTGGCCGCGCTCGACGTGCTGATCAAGCGCGGCGCGAATCTCGAACTCGCGTCGAAGATTGAGGACATCTCCGCCAAGGAAAAGGCGGAACGCACGATGCTCGTGCAGCGTGGTCGTCGCGTGGCGGCCATGAAGGCGGCTGATGCGGCGCCGACGGTAGCGGCGGCGGGTGCTGGTGCGGTGGCTGCGCCAGCGACGCCGCGCGTCGCGGTAGCGGCCCCGGTTCCAGTGGCTCCAGTGGCTCCGGCGGCTCCGGCGGCGTCGAAGGCGCCTGCGGCAGCCGG
Organism: uncultured Gemmatimonadota bacterium; assembly: GCA_903900795.1. GTDB lineage: Bacteria > Gemmatimonadota > Gemmatimonadetes > Gemmatimonadales > Gemmatimonadaceae > Gemmatimonas. The sequence goes on from CAIUOO010000224.1 coordinate 7,063, forward strand.
CGCACCGGTGAAGCGCGATTCCGCCCCCACGCCGCCGCCGCAGACGGGCTTCAACAGTCGTGGCCCGACCTACGGCGATCTGATCGGCAACAAGGGCGGACTCACCGCGCTGCTGTTTGCCGTGCGTGACGGCAGTGACGAGTGCGTGGTGCGTTTGCTGGAAGCCGGTGCGAAGATCAATCACGTGAGTGAAGGCGACCATACCAGCGCGCTGCTCATGGCGACGATCAACGGCCGCTTTGACATGGCCAAGATGCTGCTCGAGAAGGGTGCCGACGTGAAGCTGCAGAGCGACGCCGGCGCCGCGCCGCTGTACGCCACGATCAACGTGCAGTGGGCGGCCAAGTCGCTCTATCCGCAGCCCACCGCGCAGTTGCAGCAGACCACGCCGTACCTCGACCTGATGGAGTCCTTCCTGAAGGCCGGCGCCGACGTGAACGTGCGTCTTAAGAAGCACCTGTGGTTCATGTCGTACAACTTCGACCTGCTGGGTGTGAACACGGTAGGCGCCACGGCGTTCTGGCGTGCCGCGTACGGCACCGATGTACCGGCGATGAAGTTGCTGGTGAAGTACGGGGCCGACATCACGATCCCGACGATCAAGCCGACCGGCCGTCTGCCCGGCGACGATTCAGGCGGGGATGACGGGGCCGCGGGCGGCAAGGATCCATCGGGGCTCGCGCCGATTCCTGACGGCGGCCCGGGCGTGTATCCGATTCACGCGGCCACCGGTGTGGGCTATGGCGAAGGCTTCGCCGCCAACTCGCATCGCCACGCGCCGGACGCGTGGATGGCGTCGGCCAAGTATCTGATCGAAGAACTCAAGGTCGACGTGAACATGCGCGACCACAACGGCTACAACGCGCTCCACCATGCGGCGGCCCGTGGCGACAATCAACTGATCACGTATCTCGCCGCCAAGGGCGGAGACATCATGGCGATCAGCCGTCGAGGTCAGACCACGGCCGACATGGCGAATGGGCCGGTGCAGCGCATCGTCCCGTTTCCGGAAACGGTGGAGTTACTGGTGAAGATGGGCGCGAAAAACAGCAACAAGTGCAAGTCCTGCTAATTCACTAGCGCCGGACTTGGCATTCCGCTGAGCCACGCCGACCGGGCCTTCGCCCTCAGTCGTCGTGGCTCAGTTCGTATTTGCGCTGCTCATGCATGCGGTCCTTGCCCTGCGCCGCGTCTCGTCGCTTGGCGGCGTGCATCGCCTGTCCATGGGTGGACGAGGTCTTGATGGAGGGGAGGGCCATCTGCTTCTCAAGGGCGGTGCTGCCGCAGTCCGGACAGGCCGGCGCCGTGCTGCCGCGCACCAGCGCTTCGAAGCTCTGTTGACAGGCGGTGCACACAAAGTCGAACATGGGCATATGATTCCTACTCTCTTCTTCCTGGAGGATTGCTGATGCGTCGTTCGTTCGTTTTCGCGACCACTGCCGCCATTGCGGCGTCGCTCTCTACTACGCTGCTCGCCGGCACGGCGCTGGCGCAAGCGGCCGCCGCCCGTGTGCAGGTCATCCCTGAAGGGCAGAGCGCGTCGCCCACGCTCACCCCGGGCATCCGAGTGGGCAACATGCTGTTTGCGTCGGGGCAGCTCGGTATGAGCCGCACCGCGCCGGACACCACGATTCAAGGGCAGACGCGCCTGGCGCTGGAGAGCACGAAGAAGGTATTCGAAGCCGCCGGCACCACGCTGGCCAACGCCACCAAGTGTACCGTGTTCCTCACCGACGTGAAGGATTTCGGCGGTATGAATGCGGTGTATCGCGAGTTCTTCCCATCGGCGCCGCCGGCGCGCTCCACGGTGGTGGTCGCCGCACTCGTGTCGCCGGGCGCCAAGGTCGAAATCGAGTGTGCCGGATACATCCCCTGATCGGCACCCGTTGAACACACGAAGGGCCCGTCAGATGGAATGACGGGCCCTTCGTCGTGGTAGGGCGAGATGCCTTACTTCCCCGTCGGCCAGACCACGCCCTGATTGCCGCGCTTCACCTGGCCGACGCCCTTGTAGCGGAACTTCTGGAGCCGCTTCCCCTCGTACGTTTCGGTGGTGTAGATGTTGCCCTTGGAGTCGGTCGCGATGCTGTGCACCGCGAAGAACTGCCCGGGCTGACGGCCGCCGTCGCCGAAGCTGGTGAGAATCTC